>DASUNJ010000390.1:0-8033 GCA_036277235.1 Thermoanaerobaculia bacterium
GCCTTCATTGCTCTACCGCACGAAGCAGGAATTGGCGCCAAGACCTTTTTCTCGACACCAAAACCGTCAACCGATAGCTCCCAAGGTCCCATGGCCGGAAAAATCCTTAAAGACAGTAAGGTTCATGAATAATCCAGGTTAAGCACTGTGATTTCGGCCGACAAGCTATCTCCATCAGGGTCCCAAGCCGACGCATAGACGTAAACAGGGAGGTCCGCACGGAAATACCACGTCCTTCCACAAAAGACCGATAGCAAAGGGGCTCGATTTACTGCTGGCACAAGTGCCGCGACATCTGCAAATGACGCCTGCTTCCCCGGCGGATTGTAGTAGGTCTTCCTAATCTCTGGATTTGCATTATTAACGGCGTCCATCCACCACTCTACATTCGTTAACGCTCCACAAAAAATCCAATACTGTCCATTGATTGGTGTGCCATCCAAGGCTTTGCAGGTTAGCTCAAGGTTTTCAGAATCGAAGAACCAGAAATGGCCTGTATCCTGGCGGTGAGCGACAGCATTACCGCAGCCATAGGCTCCAGAGCTAGGAACTCTCCAGCGAACATTAGTCAGCGCAACATTGTTATTTTGCAACAGTAGCGTGTGTTCTCCATTTGAACAGTCAATCGGCGGAGGTGGCGGGGGATCCGATTCTGCGCCAGCACCATTCGGCGCATAGCACGCGAATACCAATACCACAAGAACATGTACTGCCCAGATTCTTGGCCGATGCATGAACATGCCGAGTTCACCCTCCCGAGTTTGAAACACCACAACTTGACTGCTCTGCGGCAACCTTGGTGTCTACGCGTGCCGCTCGCAGGAGTATGACACCAGGTCAGTGTCATATGGCGTCAGCAACTCCACGCGATCGACTCCTCCAAGCCTCACAGAAACTTAGACTTAGCGAGTCTACGCCCCGGTACTGGAGGGTGTCAATCGGGGCGCAGAAGCGCCGGAACTGCAGCACGTGCGGCAACAGGCGCCGGGCGTGTGTTGGAGAATCTTAGAAATGACCTTCTAGTCCTGAGTACACTTGGCAGGCACCAAACTGGTGGCGAAATGCCTGGGCCTTCTGGATGGAAGGCTCCCCTCTCGGGGAGGGTACCCTCCCCGAGAGGGATGGCAGCCTCCCCGGAAGGGGAGCGGTCTCCCCCGAGGGGGGAGGCCCGGTACGCATGGGGAGGATACCGGTACACGCGGGGGAGAGACATCCCCGAGAGGGGAGGAGCCCGGTACACATGGGGAGACGTCTCTCCCCCATGGGGGATGGAGCCCGGTACAGGTGGGGATGTCACTCTCCCCCACGCGGGGGGACGCCTCCCCCGGACGTACGAGTGGTTCTCCCACGTGTACGAGCGACTGCCCTGTCTGTACGAGCGACTCCCCCAGATGTACGAGCGATTGCCCCGCGCGTACGAGCGACTCGCACATCCGTACGAGCGACTCCCCCACGTGTGCCGCCGACTCGCACATCCGTGCGAGCGTCCGCCCCGCGTCTATCAGCGACTCCCCCATGCGTGCGGGCGTCCGCCCCATGTGTACCAGTCACTCTTACGCGTGTGCGAGTCACTCGCACGCGTGTGCCAGTCACTCCCCCCTGTGTGCCAGTCACTCGTACCTATGTGCGAGTCACTCGCACTTGTGTGCCAGTCACTCCCACAGACGTGCGAGCGTCCCGTTCCAATGTGCCGACCCCTGGTACGGAGGTGCGGGAGGCTCGTACCACGGGGACGAGCGCTCCCATGAAGCGGGGAATCGCGTTGGGCTGCGACTACCTCTATACTTTTTCAGTCCAGCCCTATGAAAAGGAGGCTCACGATGCCGGCGCGTCAAGGGATTCGGAGTCGGTCCGGTCTGTACCAGCGGAGCACCGTGTTTCTCTGGATTGCAGCAGCCGCCCTGGGAGGATGCCGGCCCCAGGAAGACGCCTCCTCCTCGGAGACCGGAGCCTCGGCTCCCGCGGCAGATTGCTCCGTGACCTCCGCCGACATCCAGACGTGGATCCAGAGCGCGTCGGTCCCGGCGGAGCCGGCCGGGACCAGCGATGCGTGCTACTCCAACTTCGCCTGGCAGGACTTCTTCGCCATGGTCCGTCCCCAGAACGGACAGCCATTCACCACCTGGCCGAGCGACCAGGATCTCTTCCCCGCCAGTGGCGACCCGAAGCCGTGGCAGGCAGGCGACCGGATCATGGAGGTTCGGCCGCTGCGCAAGGCTCTCGGCCTGCCCGGGAACCAGGTGACGGCCGATATCGTCACCGAGGCGGCGGCCCTGACGCCCGCGGTGGACCAGCGGGGGCGCTGGCTCCACTATTCGGCGCTCGCCGATCGGCAGGAGTACGAGTACATCCGTTGCTGCGAGCTCTACCGCGGCGCCTGCTTCAACAGCATGGGCGGCGTGGCCACCAGCCCGGCGAGCACGTCGCAGATCAATCTGCCCACGCCCTCCCTGGAGCTGAAGCTGTCCTGGCGGGTGCTCGAGACCTGCAACCTGCCCGACTCGCCGTCCCCCTGTACGCCGGAGGACGCGAGCCGCTTCCTGACCGTCCAGGGAGAGGTTCAGCCGTACTCGCCGGCGCTGCTCGACACGCCGGTGAAGGCCACCCTGGGGCTCCTCGGCATGCACATCGTGCACAAGACGCCGCAGAATGCCAACCACCTGTGGGCCACCTTCGAGCATGTCGACAACGTCCCGGACTGTCCGCCATCCGGCGGTGCCACGCCGCCGCCACCTGCCGGCTTCACCGGCTGGCAGCTCTACAACGCCGAGTGTAGCGATCCAAAGAATCCCGAGCGCTGCAACGCCAACTGGTACTGCCTGCCATGTCCGGTGACGGTGTCGAAACAGGTGCGCGACACTTTTAACAGCGGGGTCAAGCCCGGCTCCTGGACGATTCCTGAGAAACCCGGCGATCCGGCCGGTGCAGGCCTGATCACCTGCACCCCCGTCCCCAACGCTTTCGCCAAGCCGATCGCAGACGTCCAGATCACTCTCTTCAACCCGGAGCAGTGCAAGAACGCTCCGATTCCGACCCAGGTGTGCCGCACGACCGCGATCAGCCCGGAGGTGGGCTCGCTGAACGGCCAGGTGCGGCAGGTGCTCGGCCAGCTCGGCGGGAGCGATGCCGTCTTCGCCAACTATGAGCTCGTGGGCATCGACTGGTTCGATGGCCAGGGCGTCTTGCAGCCGGCTGGCAGGACGGCGCTGGCCAACTCCACGATGGAGACGTACCTGCAGCAGCTTCCCCAAGGCTGCCTGACGTGCCACGCCAATCAGGTGAACCCGGTGCCTGCCCGTTCGCCGATGCAGTTCAACTCGGCTCTGGCCGACCGCAGCTTTCTGTTTCAACAGATCCGCCAGTTCGGCGTCGCCTGCAGCGACCAGCAGGCCGCCCGGTGCAGCGCCTGGGCCCAAGGCTGCCCGGCCCAGTGACTTGGAGCAATCCGAGGCTCAAGGTCTCGATCACCGGGGTGGTGATGTACGCCTCCTCGCCGGGCAAAGGGTTTGGCTCTGCCCGGCGAGGGTTGCTCCTGGAGGAGACCGCCTTATTCCGCCCGGTCTCTGGTTCAGCCAGGGGCAGAGCCTTTCAGTTGCTGGCTCAGGTAGTCGGCCAGCCGGATCGAGAACGCAACGATCGAAAACGTCGGATTCGAAATCCCGGCTGACGCCCAGACCGAAGATCCCGCGACAAAGAGATTGTCAACCCCGTGCAGCTTGAGGTTCCGGTCGACGACACCGTCCTGTTCCGTGGCCGACATCCGTGTCGTGCCGAGGTGGTGACCATTGAAGACCATCCTGTTCTCAATGTCAGCCCAGTCTCCGATGTCGACAGGGCCGCCCTTCTTTGCCGTCACCGCCTTTTCGAAGAGGTTTGCCAGCGTCTTGAAGTTTTCTGGTTCCCCCTCGTTCAAAACCCAATTGACCTTGGTTTGCGGCTGGCCAAAGACCGGATCCTTGGTGGTGTCGGACAGCATCACCTGGCTTTGATATTCAGGGAGCAGCTCGTGGTAGAAATTGTCGGTTCCGCCCGGTCCGAACCAGCAGCTCCCACATTGGTGGGCCAGTAACGCCTCTGCGTTTGGGGTCAGCAGGCCGGCCAGAAACGTGACGGGATAATATTTTGGACCCGGGTTTTGATACGACAACAACTGCCGCTCCGGTGCAGACAGATAATATGGGTTCACCGAGACCGCGCGCGCGCCCTGGGCAATGGGATGGGCCATGAGATACCGGCCCACGAGATCGTATTTATTGCCGACATCCGACAGCAGCAACTGACGTGCATTGGCCACCGCGCCGCAGGCCAGCACATAGACATCCGCGCTTATGTTGAACTCACCCAGCTTCTTCGGATTCTCGCGGTTGTCATCCATGACACCGACGGTCAGCGCGGTGATATGGCCTCCCTGCTGCACGATGTTCAAAAGACTGGCATTCAGGATGACAAGCGCGTCGCTTTCGCCGATGGTCTTGTCTTTCTGGTCTTTCTGGTCTTTGACTTTGCGGGCCTGGAACTGCAGGTTTTCTCCCGGCACGAACTGGTACATGTCGACATCAAATCCTTCCATGTCGGCAACTTTCAGCCCCAGCTCTTTTGCCCAGAACTCGCCCGTGAAGTTGTACCCGGCAGTGCCGTCGGGCGCATAGTAGTCGCCATACAGATCGAGAAACTTGCACGCCTCGGCATAGTAGGGATCCAGATCCGCGCGCGTGATCGGCCAGCCCGGGAACCCGGGCCGCTTTTCAAAGGTAATCGCATCCAGAGGCCGTGCCTGGCCACCCCAATGGGTCGAGGTGCCGCCATAAATCCGATCCCTTTCGCTGGGGTTCGTGCCGGTTTCGGGCGTCGGCCTGATCAGGAATTCCGGCTCGGTAGTGGCAAACAGCCCGAGCGACTCGCCGTTATACAGAAGCTTGTTTTCATTGTACCAAGAGGAATTTGGCACCGAGGCGTTCGGACCCGCGGGGTTGAAGACCCGGCTGCCTTCGAGCAAGGTGACGTCGATCCCCCGCCGTAGCAGGTACCAGGCCAGGGTGATGCCGGCTTGTCCGGTTCCCACAATGCAGACTTGGGTTTTGGGGGGTGGGCTGTCGAGATAATCTTTGCCGTCCGCGATCATGACTGGTGTCCTTTCATTTTCATGAGAATGCCGCAGCTCGCAGGCCACTACGGCGAGCGAGTCGGAAGAGCCACGCTTGCGGTGGCGCTCTGCGCCACCAGGTAACTGCTATCGTTCCTCCTTGCCATGGACGTTCTTGTGCCCATCCGAATAGCTGCAGCGTCTCACGCAAGCCGTCACCTCATGTGGGCGATCAGAAAACCGCCACATCGTCTCCAGGAAAGGACCTTTCGCCCCCCCTGCCGATTCCACTTTGATCGTAGAGATTCTGTTCTCTACATCGGTATACTCCACGGCCAGCTCGTCCTCCTTGACGTCAAAGTGCCGGTGGAGAAGACAAACACCAAATCTGTCCATCACGCCGTGTTTATTCAGGACTTCCTTTACCTCATTCAGGACTACGTAATCTTGATCTGTAATGGGCTCGACGTCGTCAACGTCGACCAGCGACGACCACTGTACCGTCTCCATGACTACCGCCCCGTGCAACTCGTTAGCCTCGGAGCTCGATGCAACTTGCTTGCTCATTGCACTCTCCTTTCGACAGTTGTGATCCCCGTCAACTGATAGCGACTTATCGATGGTCTCGCAGTCTCTGCGCTTGAGCTGAGAGGGTACAGCGCTGCCTCCGGCAGGTCAACACACGACCAGAGTCTGCTGCTCCGCCGGCCCCAGGCGCCAGGCGGGCGTCGCCCTCTACAAGAAGAGTGGGACGTCGGCGCGCGCAATTGCAAAAAGGGGCTGAGGGCACCTGCGATTGGCACCGCCTGAGATAAAGCCTCCCCTCGCGACAGCAAGGAGGTAGAGCGTTGGAGAGGAGGATGCCAATGTCGGCCTGCGATGGACGTTGGGAAGTGGATCTGCTCTGCCGGTATCTGGTGGAAACCAAGACCCCTGCCGTTCGGACCGGCGGCTGGTTCAATGAGATGGATCCGGGCGGTATCCTGAATGACCGGAAGTCCGTTTATGACATGCTGGTGGGGCGAGGCCCACACGCCTCGCACACCAATCCGAGCGACGATGCCGCGGTCTTCGAGAGCATGATTCCGTGGAACCAGCAGAACCTCAAGCTCAGAAAAACGTTCAAGGAGAAAATGAA
Organism: Thermoanaerobaculia bacterium; assembly: GCA_036277235.1. Classification (GTDB taxonomy): domain Bacteria; phylum Acidobacteriota; class Thermoanaerobaculia; order Multivoradales; family UBA5704; genus DATMER01. Next base: position 6,222 of record DASUNJ010000390.1, read on the forward strand.
CCTACCTGCCAAAACACCGCTTTCCAAGGTTGAGGTTTGCGGGTCTGCCTTGATGCTGATGTTCCGGAAATACATGGGGTGCGGCCCGGACGATCCTCCCTTCAAAAGGGATGTCAGTGCAAGGTGGGATGCGGCCGGCTGGATCGTGAAGAGCCTCAGGGCCTGGAAGCCTGTGCGAGCCCATCTGCCAGAGCGGGATCACTATGTTGGAATCGTGGGATTTCGAGGCTGGTCGGTGGCTCCAGGAGTTTCGCGAACCAGCGGCTCGACCCAGAGGTACGAGTTCCTCTGCGCCGATCCCTGGGCGGGCGGCCCTGAAAACGCCACGCATGAGTTGTCCTACGGGGGAGGCATAACATGCTTTCTATGGACCATCCGCCAGGAAGGGAAGGAGCTGATGTTCGATCATTACCGTATCGGAACGGTCGAGGGATACGTTCCTATACCGTGAGGAGCGTGAGGATCCTCTCGACCCTCGTTACGGTGTGTCGGGCGCCGTCTCCACCGGCGGCTCGGGCAGCCAGAACGAGGCGATGAACCCGACCAGGTAGACGCCGAACCCGACCGCCGCGGCCGTCATCGCCATCTTGGCGGGAGCGGCCGCGCGGTCGGAGGTGACGGCGAGGGTCGCGGTCAGCCAGGCGAACGAAGTGCCGATCAGGCGGCCGCCGATGTTGGCGGCGAAGCTCTCGCCGGTGCCGCGCAGGTGCAAGGGGTAGACTCGCGGCAGGTAGTTGCCCCAGAAGCTGAACTGCGCGACGGTCAGGAACCCGGCGACGAAGATCATCGGGTAGAGCAGGTCGAGGCTGGTGGTGGCGGCCCAGGCGAAGGTCAGGGGCATCACGATCAGCCCGGGGATCTGGAACAGGCGGATCAGCCGGCGCCGGCCGACGATCACGACCGCCAGCATGGCGAGAGCCACGCGGCCCATCAGCCCGCCGATCTCCTGCACCTTGACGACGTTCGAGGCGACCGCCTGCTCGGTGCGCCGGGCCTCGGGGGCCGGCAGACCGTCGGTCATCTCCCGCACCTCCTGGAGCCCCGGCACCATTTGCGGGATCTGCTGGATGGCACCGAAGGCGGCGCCGTAGGACATGGCGAACATCAGCGTGGTCACCAGGGTGGTGCGGCGCAGCTCGGGGGCGAACAGCGCGGCGAGGCTCGGCCGCTGGAGCGTGCCCTCCTGGCGCTTCTTCTGCCAGGCCGGCGACTCCGGCAGGAACGGCCGGATCAGGATCAGCGGAATGGCCGGGATGATGCCCGACATCAGCGTATAGCGCCAGGCGGCATGGGGATCGGCGATGCCCTCGGCGGCGATGGCGGGCAGGCTGGCCGCGTACTTGGCCAACAGGCCGCTGACCACCGCGACCAGCAGGCCGCCGAGCGACGAGAACGCCTGGGTGTAGCCGAGCACCTTTTCGCGCCGCTTGGGCTCGGGGAACAGCTCGGCCAGCCAGGCAACGGCGGCCACGAACTCGACGCAGACGCCGATGAACACCAGGCAGCGGCAGACCAGCAGCATCTCGATCGAGGTCGAAAGCCGGCCGCAAACGCAGCTCCGGCGTAGAGCAGGATGCTGAACGTGAGCACCCGCCGCCGGCCCAGGATGTCGGTGAGGTAGCCGCCCAGCAGGCCGAAGATGCCGCCGGCAAAGGCCGGGATGTAGAACAGCCGGCCCACCCACATCTGGAACTCGGGCGAGCCCGGCGTGGCGCCCACCAGCTCCTGGAGAGCCGGGCGGACGATGAGCGGCAGCATGAGCAGCTCGTAAATGTCGAAGGCAAAGCCCATCGCAGCGATGATGCAGATCAG
>DASUNJ010000391.1:0-9562 GCA_036277235.1 Thermoanaerobaculia bacterium
CTCACGTCGTCGCGCTTCGTGGCATGTCCGTTTGGGGGGCCCGGAGCGCGGATGTATCGCACCGGCGATCTGGTGCGGTGGGGCGAGGACGGCCAGCTGCAGTATCTCGGCCGCGCCGACGAGCAGGTCAAGATCCGCGGCTTCCGGGTGGAGCCAGCCGAGATCGAGGCCGTCCTGGCCCAGCATCCGGCGGTCGCTGCGGCCCTGGTGGTGGCACGCCAGGAGGCGGACGGCGACCGTAGGCTGATGGCCTATGTCGTGCCGCGCGGCGATGAGCCAGGAGACAGCGAGCTGCTCGCCTTCCTGCGCCGGCGGCTGCCGGAGCATATGGTCCCGTCGGTCGTGGTCGCCCTCGAAGCGTTCCCCCTCACCCCGGCCGGCAAGGTCGACCGGCGGGCTCTGCCCGCACCGTTCGCGCCGCGCCCGCTGGCCGATGCGGCGCAGCCCCGTGGCGATCTCGAACGCCGCATCGCCGCGATCTGGCGGGATGTGCTCGGGGTGGAGCAGGTGGGGCTGGCGGACAACTTCTTCGACCTGGGTGGACATTCGTTGCGCCTGCTCGAGGTCCAGGACCGGCTGGCGCGCGAGCTCGGCCGGGAGATCCCCGTCGTCGACCTCTTCCGCTTCCCGACCGTCGGCGCCATGGCCCGCCACCTGGCGGCCGGCGAGACGGCAGCCGAAGTCCCGCAGGCCGCCTCCCTCCAGACCGGCGCCGCGGCCTCGGCGGTCTTTACCGGGCCGGCCGACATCGCCGTGGTCGGCCTCGCCGGCCGCTTCCCCGGGGCCGCGAGAATCGAGGACTTCTGGCGCAACCTGCGCGACGGCGTCGAGGCGGTCTCGTTCTTCTCCGACGAGGAGCTGGCCGCGACCGGCATCCCGGCCTCCCTTTTGGCCGACCCCCGTTATGTCAAGGCGCGTGCCGTGCTGGAAGGTGCCGACCTCTTCGATGCCGCTTTCTTCGACTTCAGCCCGCGCGAGGCCGAGATCATGGACCCGCAGCAGCGCGTCCTACTCGAAACTGCGTGGGAGGCGCTGGAAAACGCCGGCTACGATGCCCACCGCTACCCCGGCGCGGTGGGGGTGTTCTGCGGCGCGGCGAGCGCCACCTACCTGTGGAACAACCTCGCAAGCCACCCCGACCTGCTCGCCTCCATGGGGACCTTCCAGGTCCTGATCGGAAACGACCGGGACCACCTGGCCACCCAAATCTCCTACAAGCTCGACCTGCGCGGGCCGGGGCTCACGGTGCAGACCGCCTGCTCGACATCCCTCGTAGCCATCGCCCTGGCCTGCCAGAGCCTGCTCGCGAGACAGTGTGCCATGGCCCTCGCCGGCGGCGTGACGGTGCGCGTGCCTGGCCGGCGGGGCCACCGCTACGAGCCGGGGGGTATCCTCTCGCCCGACGGCCACTGCCGGACGTTCGACGCCGCAGCCCAGGGAACGGTGAGCGGCGACGGCGCGGGAGTGGTGGTGCTCAAGCGGCTGGCCGATGCGCTGGCCGACGGGGACACCATCCATGCCGTCGTCAAGGGCTTCGCCCTCAACAACGACGGCGCTCTCAAGGTCGGCTACACGGCCCCCGGCGTGGAGGGGCAGGCCGAGGTCATCCGTGCCGCCCAGGCCATGGCCGGCGTAGACCCGCGGACCATCACCTACGTGGAAGCGCACGGCACCGCCACGCCGCTGGGCGATCCGATCGAGGTGGCGGCGCTCACCCGGGCCTTCCGGGCCGGCATGACGGGAGACGCCGAGGACCTCGAGGAGGGCTTCTGCGCTCTCGGCTCGGTGAAGTCCAACCTCGGCCACCTCGACGCCGCTGCCGGCGTGGCGGGCTTCCTCAAGACCGTGCTCGCGCTGGAGCACCGGCAGCTCCCGCCGAGCCTCCACTTCGAGCTACCCAACCCGAAGCTGGGTCTGGAAGGGAGCCCCTTCTACGTCAACGACCGGCTGACCGAGTGGCGGACCGGGGACATGCCGCGGCGCGCCGGCGTCAGCTCGTTCGGCGTCGGCGGTACCAACGCCCACGTCGTTCTGGAAAGTGCGCCGGAACTCCCGCCAGCGGGACCCTCGCGGTCCTGCCAGCTTCTCCTGCTGTCCGCGCGGACCGGGACGGCGCTCGCCCGCACGGCCGCCGAGCTCGCCCGCTTCCTGGAGGGCCATCCCGAGACGCCACTGGCGGACGTGGCGTTCACCCTGCAGGCCGGCCGGAGGCAGCACTCCGTGCGGCAGGCGATCGTCTGCCGCGACCGTGACGAGGCGGTCCGCGAGCTGAGCGCCGCAGCCGCCGGCAATGGCAGGATCGCCGGTCCCGCGACGCGCCCGGTCGCTTTCCTCTTTCCTGGCCAGGGGGCGCAGCACCCGGGCATGGGACGGGAGCTCTACGACCTCGAGCCGGTGTTCCGCAACGGGATCGACCGCTGCGCCGAGTTGCTCGCTCCGCACCTCGGGCTCGATCTGCGCTCCGTGCTCTATCCCGCGTCGGGGGTGGAGGGGGCGGACGAGCGGCTGCTGGAGACTTGGCTCACCCAGCCGGCGCTGTTCACGGTCGAGTACGCCCTTGCCCGGCTCTGGATGGAGTGGGGCCTCCAGCCGGCGGCGATGCTCGGCCACAGCCTCGGCGAGTACGTCGCCGCCTGCCTGGCCGGGGTCTTCCCGCTCGCTGACGCGCTCGCCCTGGTGGCTGCCCGCGGCCGTCTGATGCAGGAGCTGGAGCCGGGCGCCATGCTGGCGGTTGAGCTGGCGGCGGGGGAGGCCGAGGCGCTCGCGGCCGAGGCGGGGCTCGACCTCGCGGCCGTCAACGCTCCGCGCCTCACGGTCGTCTCCGGCCCGGCATCCGCGGTCGAGCGGTTGGGCGAGCGGCTGCGCGCGCGCGGCGTGGTCAGCCGGGCGCTCCACACCTCGCACGCCTTCCATTCGGCGATGACCGAGCCCATCCTGGACCGGTTCCGGACCCTGGTCGAGCGGGTGGAGCTCTCGCCGCCGGCCCTGCCCTACATCTCGAACCTGACCGGTGACTGGGTGACCGCCGCGCAGGCGACCGACCCGGGCTACTGGACGGAGCACCTGCGACGGCCGGTGCGCTTCGCCAATGGGATCGGACTCCTGCTCGCCCAGCCCGACTTGGTCCTGCTCGAGGTCGGCCCCGGCCGCTCGCTGGTCTCCTTGGCCCGCCAGCAGGAGGAGCTCGCCGGAATCGACCGGGTCGTCGTCTCGATGCGCCACCCGCGGGATGGAGGCTCGGACCTCGCCTACTTACTGGCGGCGCTCGGCCGTCTCTGGCGGGCCGGGATCGCCTATGACGGGGCGCGCTTCTGGGCTGGCGAGCGGCGCCGCCGCGTGCCGTTGCCGGCCTATCCTTTCGAGCGCCGGCGCCACTGGATCGAGCCGCGGGAGCCGGGCGCGCGGAGCCTGCCGGCCGACGGGCTCCACCTGCCGGTCTGGGAGCAGGTCCCTCTGGCCCGCGGAGTGGGCCTCAACGGCCGCTGGCTGCTGTTGGCGGACGGCGAGGACCTGGCCAGGCGGCTCGCCGTCCGTCTCGGGCTGCGCGGCGCGGAGGTGATCACGGTGACCGCGGGACCAGCCCTCGCCCGGCTGGGCGAGCGCGCCTGGTCGATCGATCCGCTCTACCCCGGCGGCTGGGGGTCGCTGCTCGAAGAGCTCGCCGGCGACGGTGGCCTGCCGCCGCGGATCGTCTGTCTGTGGGGTCTCGAGCGGAGCCCCGCGAGCGCGGCGGGCGATCTCCTGCGCTTCGTGCAGGCGCTTGGACGGCGCGAGGCGGCCGGTCCCTTCGCCCTGACGATCGCGGGGCGCGGCCTCCACTCCATCGCGGGCGAGGCCGTGCCGCCGGTCGACGGCGCTGCTCTCCTCGGTCTTTGCGGAGCGCTCCCGGGCGAGCTTGCGGGATGGGGGTGCCGCTGCGTCGATCTACCGCAGGCCGCGCCCGGCAGCCCCCAAGAGGAGCGGCTGCTCGCCCAGCTCGCTGCCGAGCTCACCGGCGGCGCGGCCGACCCGGTGGTCGCCTATCGGGGCCGCGACCGCTGGGTGCGGACTCTGAAGCCGGTGTCCGCCGATTTCTCGCCGGAGCCGTTGCAGCCGGGGGGCCGATATCTCCTGGCCGGCGGCCTCGACGACTTCGCCTTCGCAATCGCCCACCACCTGGTCGCCGAAGCGCAGGCTCGTCTGGCCGTGCTCGTGCCCGAGGGCTTCCCGGTCCGCCAGACCTGGGACGCCGTGGCCGACGGCAACGGCCTGCGCGAGAGGATCCGGCGTCTCCAGGAGCTCGACGCGATGGGCGGCGGGCTGGTCCTGGTGGCCGCCGATCCTCTCGATGAAACCGGCCTGCGGCGCGCGGTGACGGGGGCGCGCGACGGGCTGGGTGGGCTCGACGGCGTGATCTGCGGCACGGCGACCGCCGGAACGGCAGCCCCCCTCCCGTTTCTCGAGGTTGACCCCTCGGCATGGGAGGGAGCCGTGCTCTCGGCCGTGGGGGAGATCGCCGCGCTCGACGCGGCGCTCGAGGGCGAAGCTCCCGACCTCCGCGTCCTCACCACCACGCTGGCCTCGGAGCTGCCCGAGATGGGCGACGCAGTGCGCGGGGCCGCCGACTTGGCGGTCGACGCCTGGGTCCGGCGGCGCAACGAGACGGCGTCGCGGCCCTGGTTGCGGATCAAGGCGGATCGCTGTCTGGTCCCAGGGAACGGCCGGTCGGTCGGGCCCGCGCTTAGCCCGGAGCTGGTGGTCCATGCCTTCCGCCGCTTGCTGGTCGGCGATCCCGGGCTGGAGGCGGTCGTGATGGCGGGGGAGCCGGCGGGACGGCGCAAGCGGCTGGGCCGGGCGGAGGAGAGTGAAAGCCTGTCGAAGCCGCTCGGTTTGCCGCAGGGACCGGCGATCTCCGGCCATGCGCGCCCGCATCTCTCCACCCCGTACGTCGAGCCGCGCGACGAGACCGAGCGGCGGCTTGCGGAGATCTGGCGCGAACTACTGGGGGTGTCCGCCGTGGGCGTCCACGACAATCTTTTCGAGCTCGGCGGCCACTCGCTGCTCGCCATCCGCATTTTGTCGCGGGTGCGGCAGGTGATAGGCGTCGAGATGCCGGTCGACGACCTTTTCGCCGCGCCGACCGTGGCCGGCATGGCCGAGCGTGCGGTGGCGCTGGCGGGCCGCCAGGCTCCGCCCTCGGCGATATCGCGCCAGCCGCGGGACGGAGAGCTGCCCCTATCGCCCGCCCAGGAGCGGCTCTGGTTCCTGTACCAGCTCAACCCCGACGACGCGGGATACAACCTGCCATTCTTCGTCCGCCTGCGTGGCCGCCTGGACGTGCCGGCGCTCGCTGCGAGCTTCTCCGAGATCGTCCGGCGCCACGAGGTGCTGCGCACCCGGTTCGCGCTGGCGGGCAGCCGTTCGGTCCAGCTCCCCGCGACTCGGCTCTCCGTCGCCCTGCCCCAGGTCGACCTGAGCGGGCTGCCCGGGCTTTCGCGGGAGCAGGAGACCCGTAGGTTGATCGCCGAGCAGATCCTGCAGCCGTTCGATCTCACGCGCCTGCCGCTCTTCCGTTTTCGGCTTCTGCGGCTGGCGCCGGAGGAGTGGATCCTCGGGTCCACTCTCCACCACATCGTGGGCGACGCCTGGTCGTTCGGGGTGATCGCCCGCGAGCTGTCGATCCTCTACCCGACCTTCCTGCGCGGCGCGGCGCGGGTCCTGCCGGAGCTGCCTATCCAGTACGCCGACTTCGCCGTCTGGCAGCGCCAGTGGCTCGCCGCGGGCGCTCTCGAACATCAGATGGGTTACTGGCGCCGCCAACTCGCCGACGCTCCGCGCTGCCTTTCCCTGCCATGCGATGGACCGCGGCCGGACGGCTCCGGCTCCCGCGGCGGTGTCGAGCGGCTGAGCATTCCGGCGGCGACGGCCGCGGCGCTCAAGCGGCTCGGCCATGATCGCGAAGCCACTCTGTTCATGACCCTGCTGGCGCTCTTTGATGTCCTGCTGTACCACCTCTCGGGAGAGACGGACATCCTCGTCGGCTCGCCGATCGCCGGGCGCAACCGCGCCGAGACCGAGCCGCTGGTCGGGTTCTTCATCAACACCCTCGTGCTGCGCGCCGACCTCTCGGGCGACCCCGCCTTCCTGGAGCTGCTGGACCGGGTGCGGGCCACGGCGCGCGAAGCGTTCGCGCACCCGGACATCCCGCTCCAGGACCTGGTCGCGGCGCTCGACCGCGACCAGCCGGACCCGGCGGCCCTGTTCCGCGTCTGGTTTGTCCTGCAGAACACGCCGGAGCGCGAGCTCGACCTGCCGGACCTGGAGCTGGGCGGCGTAGCGGCGGAGGAGGGAGCGGTGCGGCACGACCTCAACCTGGCAATGGTCGAGACCGCGGAGGGTCTGATCGGATTCCTGCAGTACCGGGCCAGTCTGTTCGCGCCGTCCACCATGGCCGAGATGGCCTGGCTCTTCAGCGTCCTCACCGCCGAGGTCGTCGAGTGCCCTGAAGCGCGCCTCTCCGAGCTGGTGCAGACCCTCGGGCAGGCGGCCGCAAGGCGGCGTGACGAGGCCGTCCAAAGCAGCAAAAAGACCCATCTCGAGAAGCTCCGCCGCCTGAAGCGCGGCGCGAGCTCGTGACCACGAAAGAAGGGCTGTCATGAGCGAGTCGACGACCGGAAAGCCGATGATGAAGAAACTGGGGGAAGTGCGGGGACGCCGCGTGAGCGTGGCGCCAGGAGAGCTGATCGAGTCCGCGCCTCTGCGGCCCGACGGACCCCTGCCGCTCCGGGTGAGCCCGGTCGTTGCGGGTGTCGACCTCATCCAATGGTGCGGGAGCCATCGGGAGTGGATCTGCCGAGAGCTTCTCGCGAACGGCGGCATCCTGTTCCGCGGTTTCGCGATCGGTTCGCCCGCCGAGCTTGAGCGCTTGGTCGCGGCCCTGTCGGGCAGCCTGCTGGAGTACAGCTACCGTTCGACCCCCCGCAGCGATGTCGAGGGCCGCATCTACACCTCGACCGAATATCCCGCCGATCAGTCGATCCCGATGCACAACGAGATGTCCTACTCCCGCTCGTGGCCGATGAAGATCTGGTTCCTCTGCGCGCAACCGGCGGCGAGCGGCGGCGAGACGCCGATCGCCGACAGCCGCGGTGTCTATGCCCGGATCGACCCGGAGACCCGCGAGGCATTCGCCCGCAAGGGGGTGATGTACGTGCGCAACTATGGCGGGGGTCTCGACCTGCCCTGGCAGGATGTCTTCCAGACCGGCGACCGCGATGAGGTCGAGCGTTACTGCGCAACCGCCGGCATCGAGCTCGAATGGCGGGGCGGTGACCGCCTGCGCACGCGTCAGATCTGCCAGGCGATGGCCGTCCACCCGGTGATGGGCGCTCCGGTCTGGTTCAACCAGGCGCACCTCTTCCACGTGTCGAGCCTGGCACCTGGGGTGCGCGAGCTGCTGCTGTCGTCGGTCTCCGAGGAGGAGCTACCGCGCAATGCCTACTTCGGCGACGGCTCGCCGATCCCGGCCACGATGCTGGACCGCATCCGCGCCGCGTATAGCGCAGAGTCGGTCGCCTTCCCCTGGCAGGCGGGGGACGTCCTGCTCCTGGACAACATGCTGACGGCGCACGGCCGCAGACCTTTCAGCGGGCCGCGCAAGGTGCTGGTGGGGATGGCGGAGCCGGTGGGAGGGCCCGATGTCTGACATGACACAGGGGGGCGGGATCATCGAGGCGGCGGCGAACGGCGGCTTCCCTCTCTCGCCCCAGCAGCGGCGGCTCTGGGCGTTGCACCAGGCCGACCCTGCGGCGCCCTGGCGGGCGCAGATGATGGTGCGCCTCAACGGGGATCTCGATGCGGCGCGCCTGCGCGCGGCGATCGGCGGCGTGGTGGCCCGCTATGAGGTCCTCCGCACCTCCTTTCCCTGCCCGCCGGGTATGAAGGAGCCGATTCAGGTCGTCGGCGGACCGGATTTCCTTTGGGAGCACACCAGCGCCCCGAGCGGTCTCAGTGCCGCCGAGCGTGAGGCCTGGATCGAGAGTCTCTGGCACGGCGGCGCGGCGGTGCCCCCCGATCTGGAGCGCGGACCGGTGCTCGCTGCCTCGCTCGTGACCCTGGAGCCCAGCCTCCATCTGCTCTCGCTGCGGCTTCCCGCCCTCTGTGCCGATGCGGCCTCGCTGGTCCGTCTCGCCTCCGAGGTGGCGGAGGCCTATGCCTCCGTGAGCGACGCCGGCGCCGAGGAGCCTCTCCAGTATGCCGATCTCGCCTCCTGGCAGAACGAGCTCCTCGACTCCGGGGAAGAGGGACGCGCCTACTGGCGCAGGCTGGAGATCGGCCCTTCGCTCGCCTTCGCCCTTCCCTTCCAGGCCGCCGGGAGCCGCACGGGGCACGCCCCGCGCTTGGCCGCCCTGCCGCTCTCCGCCGATCTCGCCGGCGCTCTGGCACAGCGTGCCGAGGTACTCGGCGCGCCCCTTCCCTCCCTGCTCCTTGCCGGCTGGCTGGCTCTCCTCTCGCGCCTCTCAGGCGAGCGGGAGATCGCCGTCGGTGTTGCCTTCGACGGGCGTTCCTACGACGGCCTCGCGGAAGCCCTCGGCCCACTCGCCCGCTATCTGCCGTTGCCGATGGCCTGCGATCCCGATCAGGCGTTCTCCCGCTTGGTGGCCGAAGTACAGCGACAGGTTGGCGAGCTCTACGAGCGGCAGGAGTTCTTCTGCTGGGAGGACCTTCCCGGCGTTGGCTCGCTGGCAGCCGGCTACACCGCCGCCTTCGACTTCACCGAGCTACCGCCCCGGCGGGACGCGGCGGACCTGGGGCTCACCTTGGAAAGGCTGTCGGCCGGCCATGAGCGCGCTGGCCTGCGCCTCTCCTGGACGTGCCGTGAGGGCGCCCTGAGGGGAGAGCTCCACTACGACGAGGCGGCGCTGGAGCGCGCCGATGCACTGCGCATTGGCAGCCAGCTCGCTACCCTGCTCGCCGGCGCCGCCGCCGCGCCGGAGACGCCGCTCGCGCGGCTGCCGGTCCTCACGCCGGACGAGCGCCGCTGGCTCCTCTTCGATCTCAACGATACCGCGCGGTTGCTGCCGGAGGATCCGGTCTATCGCCTTTTCGAGGTCTGGGCAGATCGTACGCCGGAGGCGACGGCCCTGGTCTTCGAGGAGGAGCGGCTCACTTTCGCCGAGGTGGAGGAGCGGTCCAACCAGCTGGCACACCACCTGCGCGTTCTCGGAGTGAAGTCGGAGGTGTCGGTCGCTCTGCTGCTGCCCCGCTCGCACCAGATGGTCGTCGCGATCCTCGCGGTGCTCAAGGCGGGCGGCTGCTACGTGCCGCTCGACCCGGGCTACCCGGCCGAGCGACTGCGCATGATGCTGGACGACAGCGGCGTCCGCGTGCTCGTCGCCCGCGGCGGCCTCGCCTTCGCGGCGGAGCCGGGCGGCCTGGCGATCGTCCATCTCGACGAGGCGGCCACGGCGCTGGCGGCGGAGCCGGTGGCGTCGCCGCGCAACGGGGCCACGGCGGAGAACCTGGCGTACATCGTCTACACCAGTGGGAGCACGGGGCGGCCCAAGGGCGTGATGGTCGCCCA
>DASUNJ010000392.1:0-6502 GCA_036277235.1 Thermoanaerobaculia bacterium
GGTGTGGTTGGCTCTTGCGAGCATGCACCGTCACTTACCTCCATCCGCTCAGCATGGTTGAAGCAGAGGCCCTTTCCTCCTGCGGAGTTTTGTTGTCTCCGCGATCGGCAGTACTATTGCCTCCTCCGACTTCTCATGCAGCATCGCCTCGGATTTCGCTCACCGGCTTATACCAAGGCTTCCAAGGGCTGTGGTCCCCTGACCGCATGAGATCTCCCTTGTTTCACTGTCCACTTTCACAACGTTCCGTTCCCCATACGCCGAGGAGTTCTTCGGGGCTGCATTTCCAGAATCTTCACCCCTTCCATGGCCTTCGCTCAAGCCTCATGAGCTCGGCTCTCCTTTGCTCCCCTTGCGGGGCTAACATGTCGACGCTGCAGGATTCCCTTTATGGTACGGACCGCTGCTTTGCACCTCCTTCTCAGAGGGATACTCCGCTTCGGCACAGCCAGTCACCCGGCTGCACCGGGAGCCTGCTACGTGGCTCTCTGGCGATTACCACGGCCGGACTTTCACCGGCAAGTCAACAGTGCCTTTCAAGGCACACGAGGCCGAGGTTAGCCCTTCCCGGGTGCACCCCTGCTGCTTCAACTGACTCTCAGACGTTCCTTCTGAATTAGTGAGAGGGCGGAGTAGAAGCTCCCGGTGAAGTTTCTGCGAAAGTAACTGTCCTTCCGAACATCAACAAAATCACTTAGCTGCACCAACTTATCAAGCGGTATACACTCAGAGTCCTCAGTTTCCCGAAGGGATTTTTCATACTCAGTAATAATCGTGCCAAGGTACTTCTGCATCTTGTGTACTGATCCACGAATGAGATTTCTCGTGGAGAAGGCATCTGAGAAGGTATTCAACTCATGAACAAGCATCTCAAGCTCTAGTTGTATCTCGTTAACCGATCCCATCTGCTCCTCGTATACCAACCTGGGTATCTCGATGCGAATGTCGTCGCCCTGTAGCTGATTGCGAAGGCGACACCTCGCCCGCAGCAACCTTCGGCTCTTCTTGGCTCCGGCATAGGCATGGATCAGATTCCTTAGTACCGTCTTTCTGAACTCGTTGACCGCTTCGCTCCGCTCGCGCCTGCGATTGTACTCTTGGACAATAATGCCACCCAGCACCGCGACAAGCGTCACTTGGCCCGTCAATTTTCCTAATTCCTTCCCTAACTCTTGGGCTTGCTTGTTGCCATGAGTAAGCAGCAGCCACACAAGCAAGGCAGCAGCGGATAAAATTGATATGAAGGCCGCGACGATCCTTTTCATCTGAAATCCTTCCCTAGTCAACCCTCGCGCAACGGCTAACCTTGGTGTAGCGTTGCGCCTCTGGCGTGCGTATGGGCCGGTATCGCAGTGTGCCTGCCACCCGCCGTCACTGTCGGCCCCTCTGCAACAGTCCGGAGTGCAACAACTTCGAGAGTTTAGGCTTGTGCTGGTGGCGAGTCAATCCAAGCCTCTAAACCAGGAGCTCGGCTACACCTCCCCGAAATCAGGCGATTCCTGCCTATGCTCATCTCCCAACCCTGAGCATCTCTCTGATATCGATAGGCTTACGACGCAAGGGGGATGCGTCCCGGCCGATATGGAGCGGCGCCGAAGGGGTCACGGAAGCTTATACAATTGATCATAGGCCGATATGGCTGCGTAGCGCCGCCTCGCTCGGAGCTGAAAGGACAACGACTTGCAGAGAATTCCCTAGGAAGGCTTCTGGGCTCCCTTTGCCTTGGATAGGCCGCGACGCTTATCCATCACAGCAAGTCCAGCGGACTCTGCGCTCCCCGACCGCCACGGTTCTGCAACAAGTGCCGGGCGCGTGTTGGTGTATTGAAGGCCCGTGAAAGCGGAGACCTTGCTTCGAGACGCGGAAGACTCTCCGCGAGCGACTCAGGCATGTACCCGAGCGACTCAGGGATCCACCCGAGAGGCTCGGGGAGTCACCCCATTCGCAAGGGCAGCACTCCGACCCCTGTGGGCAACGCTGGCATCCGGATGGGCGCGACCCAACCCGGGATGCGAGCGCCGCACTTCCAGATGGGCGCGTCGCATCCCGGGATGGGAACCTCTCTCACCGGAATGGGAGCTTTCCCCACCTGGATGGAAGCCTCTCGCATCCAGGATGGCGACGGTTCCCATCTGTACGGGAGCCTCTCCCATCAGAATGGCGACGGTCCCCGTCTGAGGGGACGCTCCCCGTCTGGATGGGAGCCCCTCCCATCGGGATGGTGACGTCTCCGATCGTGATGGGAGTGTTGCCTATCTGGATCGTAGTGCTGCCTCCCGGCTGGATCAGCCGGCCTCACCCACGCGGTGTTTTCACTGGGAGCGCTGGCGTCTCGCCGGCCCTCTGTGTTCTGAAGTGTGAGCCGGCGGGACGCCGGCGCTCCCAGTAGAAGCAGCAGGCCGCAGGCACTTATTCGGCAGATCGCGGACGGTTCACACGCGCTGCGGAAAGTTCTCTACAGCTCGCCGATGGCTCTGAGCCGCCGCGGATGATTCCGAACGCGTCGCTGCCGTTCTGAGCGGCTGCCGCTGGTACCCGACGCGTCGAGGATCGTCTCGACGAACCACGGATGGATCTGAACTGCCGCGGATGGTTCCGATGCGTCGCGGATGGCACCGATTCCCTGGCGGATGATTCTCAGGCTTCGCGGATGGTTCTCGACGCCTCCGGATCGCTCTGGACCGGTCGCGACCGTGCCCAGCGCGTCGGGGATGGTTTTGAGCCGTCGCGGATGGTTTTGAGCGGCCGAGGATGATTCTCGACGCGTCGCGGATGATTCTCGACGGGCCGCGTATGGTTTTTAGCCGTCGCGGATAGTTTTTAGCGGTCGCGGATGATCCTGGACACGTCGCGGATGATTTTTAGCCGCCGCGGATGGTTCTGAGCGCCTGAGGATGATCCTCGACGCGTCGCGGATGGTTCTGAGCGGCCAAGGATTATCCTTGACGCGTCGCGGATGGTTCTGACGCGTCGCGGATCATCCTCTTCGCGTCAGAAATCTGCGCGACGCGTCAGAATCATCCGCGAGCGCTCAGAAAGCGTCGGACGGACTCCGGACGGCTCTTAAGCATCGCCATCCAGGGTGTTCGGCTCGCGCCCGGCGCGGACGCCGGACCACCAGAGGAGCGCGATGAAGAGCACCTGGAGCGCGATGGCGGCGATCCGCCGGGTGCGCGGGATCAGGAGCCCGATCGCGCCGAGGATCTCGCAGATTACTCATTAGGTCACCCGGCGGCCACAAAGTCTTTAATGCGCTTCCTAATGACATCCGGCCGTAGCTCGTTAGCGAAGTATTCCGGTGATTCATTGGAGACATCGCGCACTCTGGCAATACGCCCATTTTCGAAGGTGGTCTCCAGCAGGACGACCACATCTCCAGCCTCCGCCAACTTCTGCACCTGCTTGTACTCGCGATCGATGAACCAAGCGCCACCCCATGTACCAAGGCCACGAAGACCAGCCAAGAAGAAGTCCCGGAGTGGAATTTCTTGATCGTCGAAGTATCCTTTGCGGCGAACCCGTGCAAGCACTCCGAAATCCTTGGTGAGCACACGAACGAGTTGACCATGCCATTCCCCGGAGATATCCATCTTCCTACGCTGCTGCCTCAGATAACGATCCATAGGTGAGATAATTGGGATCGTCTTTCCTGAAGACATCCTCCATAATAGCTGCCGCGGACGGCGCTTGGAGGTTTCTGCAGGGAAGGAGAATGGTAGATCATCTCGCTTGGCTAATTCCGCCAGGGCAGGCCGGTTCCTTGGAATACACAGGAAGATCCGGTTCATAAGATCAAGATCTGGAGGAGTGCTCGTGCTCGGATATAGGCGGTAGTCCCGAAAGCCGAGTATCTGAAAATGCTTCTCAATCTTCTGGATGGCCTTGTAGTCCTCGAATGCGAGAGGAGCTGTGAGACGGCGAAGCCAAAAGTCCTTGTCACGGGCTTCTTTGAGGGATTGGCGCTGAAAGGGAGGATAGAGAATTCCTACTCTCGGAACCTGCGGCCTTCCGGAGTCTCCAAAGTCCCAAAAGGCACTGAGAGCTCGGTGCTTGAACGGAGAAAGTTGGAGCTTCAGGACCAGTTCATAAAGATCATGAGTCAGGAGCCCCCTAAATTCCTCCGGGGATCTATACTGCCGGTAGGGCAGACCCATATCCTGAAGCCGCTGCCGTAGCGCGCGGACCTCTGCTTCTTGCTCCCCAGGATCGGGATTATCAGGTAGCTCTCTGAAGTAGGCAAGGATTTGAAGGCGAGGGTTCTTCTCGTGCCTCTTGAGTATAGCGTTTATTTCACGTTCCGTATTGGAGAGCGTGTGCCCTGGCTCAGTCTGGCCGTATCGCTTGTAAAGTACCAAAATAAAAAAATGTGCTTGATCCACCTCTTGGAGCAGGCGGTCCTGGAGTCGCTCCGCGGGTAGCAGCGTAGCTATCGGCGGTACGTGTTCCCACTTTCGGACATCAATGGTGACGCGAAGCGTGTCGCGAAAGCTGCGATTGATGTTAGCGATGGTCTCCTCCGCGAGTTGACGCTCAGCCGCCACGTCCGAAGGGGAAGCAACGAAGGTACGGTACGATTGATAAGCGGTCGGCATGCTCCCTTTCTCCTTACTCTGCGTGACACAGCTTTGGGATCGATCCTACGTCGTTTCCTTAAGCACGTCAAAATTATCGAGATGGGCGCATAAGCGCTCTTGGGACAGGATGGCTTCTGCGGCGGATCCGTGTCGGGTAAGCACCCGCGGAGGGGCGGACGCGGCGGGAGAGAGCGATGACGGGTTCGAGATCGTCGTCAGGGATGGTTCTCCCTCTTCCCGGCCGGCGGCGGCTCCTTGGTGTAGAGGGCCTCGTGGTTCGCCTTGCCCGCCCGGACCTGATGGATGCGCCGGGCGGCGCTCATGCGGCGGAGGATCACCGAGACCGCGGGCGGCTCCACCGGCCGGCGCAATGCCTGGCGGAACTGCCGGTTGACTTCATCGACCACGAGCCTCGGGCGGGCGCCCCTACACGGACGTGACGGCCCCGCGCCCGGCGCGGACGCCGGACCACCAGAGGAGCGCGATGAAGAGAACCTGGAGCGCGATCCTCGGAATGAGCGGCGTCGCGGCTGAGCCGCCGATCGTCACCCCGGCCCTGGCGGCGTGGATGTTCGCAGGCAGCACGGCAATCAGGAAGAGGATGAGCGCGATAGCGGCGATCCGCCGGGTGCGCGGGATCAGGAGCCCGATCGCGCCGAGGATCTCGCAGATTCCGGTGAAGGTGACCATGAGCTCCGGATAGGGCACCGACGGCGGCATCATCCGGATCATGTCCGCGCGCATGTCGTTGAAGTGCGCGGCCGCGGTGAAGCAGAACATCACCGCCAACCCGACGCGGGTCGCGGCGGCCCAGTCGCGCAGGGACCGCACGCCGAGCTGACCGGCGAGCCTTGCGAGCAGGGTGACGACGATCAGGACGATCAGCGGTGCCATGGTTGCCTCCGCTTCGTAAGTTGGGGCGCAGTTACGGCTTGGCCCCGGTGGTTCTGGGGAAGGTCTTGGAGAAATAGGCGTGGGTCTTCGGACGCAGCGCCTTGAGAAGCGTATCGTCGAGCACGTAGGCCGCGAAATTTTCGGCAAAGGCTTCCATCAGGTCGTTCGCCGCATAGTAGGACAACCCTGTCGACAGGGTTTTTTCCTCCGGCTGCAGGCCGGTAGGATTGTCAGGGTCATCTCTGAGTGCCTGTTCGTTGGCAGCCCGGACAGCCCGATTCCGCTTTTTGGCGCCCGTGACCGGCTTTACCCCGTCCGCCTTGAGCGCCTTGCCGAAGGCGGTGAGAAGCTTTTCCGTGTCCGTGCCGAGCTCGGAGCCCGCGATCGACTTCGCGCTCGCCATGGCTTTGCCCTGGGCCTCGATCTCCTTGTCCATCCTGGCGATCTCGCTGCGGAGACGAGTTTTCTCGGCCTCGCCCGCGGGAGCGCCAAGGTCTGAGAGGGCGCCATCCGATGGCTTGATCGGCAAGCTTTTCAGCTCGCCCTGAAGGCGTTTTTTGACCGCTTCCGCCTCGTCGCGGGCAAGCTGCGCCTTGAAGAGAGGCCTGAGATCGACAACGTGGCCAAGCTCATGGACGATCTGGTAAGCGGTGCTGGTGACCGCGCCCACCCGCCGGGGCGAGTCATCGAAGACGGCATCCCAGAGGCGAAGCTTGTCTTCCGCCTCGTTGTATTGACCGTTCTGGCCGCGGGGGCCCTTTCCCCGGCCCCCAGAGAGGATCTTCACTCCATCGATCCGGGACCGGATCGGATCGGGGAGCAATTGCACTGCGTCGGCAATCGCCTTGCCCTCGTCGTTGCTGAAGCTGCTGTCGATCATGACCGTCACGTTGCCGACCGAGACCGGTCCGGAGAAGCTCGCCGCAACAACGCCCGTTGCGGGCGCCGCAGCCGTAAGAACCCGGGTCTTTTCAATCAGCACTTTGTCAGTGGCGCCCGCGCCATGGCGCGTGAAGCGGAAGATCGCGTGCTCG
>DASUNJ010000393.1:0-2499 GCA_036277235.1 Thermoanaerobaculia bacterium
ATCTCGCCGTCCAGGATGAGCCGCGGCGCCCGGAGCTGCGCCACCGCCGCCGCCACGTCCGCGAACTGCCGCGTCAGGTCCTTCAGGTTGCGCGAGAGGATCCGCACGCGCGCGCCGTCCTTGTAGGCCATGGCGCGATAGCCGTCGTACTTCTCCTCATAGACCCATCCCGGCCTGTGGAACGGCTGTTTGACCTCCGAGGCGAGCATCGGCGGGAAGGGTGCTGAGAATACGTCCACGGCGGTATTGAATCATAAGTTCCCCCTCAGAACTCCGGCGCCTGCGCCGCGCTCCGCAGCACGATCTCTTCCACCCGCGCCCCGGGCGGCAGCCGCAGGGCGAAACGGACGGCCTCGCCCACCACCTCCGGCTGGAGGAACCAGTCCTTGCCGGGGGCTCCGGGGGTGGAGCCGGCGAACCAGGTGTCCACGGCGCCCGGTCGCAGCTCCAGGACGCGCAGGTCCGGATGCTCCTGCTGCAGGGTGCGGGTGAGGGCGCGCAGGGCGAACTTGGAGGCGGTATAGGAGCCGCCGGTCGGAAAGGTGCGGGTGGAGACGTCCGAGGAGACCATCAGGACGAGGCCGCGGTTGGCCCTGAGCTCCGAAAGGAAGGCGGCCGTCACCGCCCAGGCGCCGAAGACGTTCACCTGGAAGGTGCGCTCCCAGTCCTCCCAGGTGTGCTCGTCCAGCCGTTTGAAGATTCCGACGCCGGCGTTGTTCACCAGGGCGTCGAGTCGCCCGAAGCGGTCGACCACGGCGCGGCGGAAGGCCTCGATGCTCGCCGGCTCGCTCACGTCCAGCGGATGGGCGAAAGCCCCGCCCGGCAGCTCCGCGGCGAGGCTCTCGATGGCCGTCAGATTGCGAGCCCCCAGGGCGACGGTAAACCCCTCCTCGGCAAAGACCCGTGCGAAGGTAGCGCCCAGACCCCGCGAGGCGCCGGTGACGACCGCGACTCTGTCCATGTCTCGTCCCCTCCTGTGGAGGGAGATCCTATCCTCGCGGAGGCTCGCGGTTTCCCCTGGAAAGCCCTCAAGGGGCGGGATGCTGAGGGTCGCGATCGTGGCAGCACCAGTAGGGGCGGTTGTTTCTTTTATCGCAGGTGCCTTCGAAGTCCCAGATATCCGGGTCGTTGTTGAACGTGATGGTGGCATTGCCGCAGTTCACCCAGTTGTCAACGGTGAAATCGGCGAGCCATTTGCCACTGGGGTCGAAGTTGGCGTCCGAGGTAGTCGACAGGTAGATGTAGCCGAGATCCTCGTAGGTGCAGACGCGAGCACCCTGGGTCCGGCAGTTGGCCGCCGCCTGGGTGTAGTTCGTGGCGTTCTGAACCACCAGGCTGATGCACAGGAGGGGAGCTCCCAGTCCCGTCGGTACCCACCAGAAGCCCCCCCGGCACGCCATACGGGTGAACCCGACCTTGCCTTCTCTCCAGGGGTTCGCCTCATGTCCGGCGGCTTCTTCGAGCAGGACCAGTGGATTGCTGTTCGGATCCAACGGATCGGTTCCGCCCAGCTCCTCGGTGAGATCCGGGAAGGTGTCGCCATCGGTGTCGAACAGCCAGGTTTGCCTCTCGATGTCGTAGCCGACGGCGCCGGGCGGCTGTTCTCCGGGGCCGCCTCCCGAGGTCTGCGCCAGGCCCGGCATTGCCGCGAGCGCCAGCAGCAGGAGACCTCCCAGGAAGCTGCGCAACAGGTTGGATTCCGTGATCGTTCTCATGTTTTTTCTCCTCCGTTCGTGTCACGCGGTTTAGTTCTCGATGGCGATCTCGACGGTCTCGGACGCGTAGACCTCATGGGTCAGCGGATCGGCGATGTCGTAGGAGAAGACGGCGAAGCCGCTCTGGAGATCGGTGGGAATCTGCAGGGTGAGGGTGCCCCCGGCCGGCAGGAAGCTGTTCGCCAGAGCCACGGGACGCCAGTCGAGCTCCGCGAGGTTGAGCCGGTTCAGGTCATTGATGGGGATGGGATTCGGAGAGGCGGCGACCGCGACGTTCTGCATCGAAAAGCCATGCGTGGCGCTGTTGTTGTGGACGTCGAGCCGGTCTTGACCGAAACTCTTGCCGGTGATTCCCGAACAGGGGATCCTCTCGTTGTTCTCCGCGATCATCCAGCAGGGAAACGTCAGGAACCGGCCGAGCGGAATCTTGGTGTAGAACCCGAAGTGGGGTCCCAGGAACGTCCCTGATTCATAGAAAATCGGATCCGACTTCGAGAAGCACGGTCCGTTCGGTCCGCCGAAGGTCAAGATCCACTTCGTCGGCGGATTGCCGACCGGCGTCATGGTGGGCGCCCCCCAGGGGTTGCGGCTGCCGTTGTAGAAGCTCACGGGCGGTTTCGGCAAGGGCCACTCGATCACCAGCCCGCAGATGGGATCGATGACGTTCTTGAGGTCGATGTTGAACCCGGCGTCTTGCAGCGACGCGATGGTCGCTCGTTGCGTGATCACACGGCCACCCCTGCCGCCCAAGGGCTGAGCCTGGGCCAGGGTGGCCAAGAGAAGA
>DASUNJ010000394.1:0-6800 GCA_036277235.1 Thermoanaerobaculia bacterium
CGCGCGCCGAGGGCGAGCGCCTCCAGGTGAGCGTCTTCCTGCCGGGGAGGCCGGAGGTGGTCCAGCCGGATTTCCAGGAGGGGGCGATCCGGATCGAGCGCGCCCGCGAGGTGAGCGTCACCCTGCAGGCCGTGACACCGGACGGCTCCCCCATCGAGGGCCTCCTCCTCCGGGCCGGAGACCAAGCCTGGCCGGTGGGCTTGACCGCCGCGGACGGCACCGTGCGCCTGCCGGTCCGGGAGGGCGAGACCGCCAGGCTCCGACTGATCGCGGCGGACGGCCGCCAGCACGTCTTCAGCCTCGCCGGCCGGGAAGGCGGGACGAAGATCGTGAAGCTCCCTCCCGACTCGCCGGTCGCCGGCAAGGTGCTCGACGCCGGCAGCGGCCGGGGACTGGCAGACGCGGTTCTCTGGCTCGACACCGATCCGGCGCTTGCCTTCCGGACCGACCGCGAGGGCAGGTACACCGTGACGGGTCCCTCGAAGGGTCGCCTGCAGCTCGAAGTCCGGGCCGCGGGCTTCCTGCCGCGGCAGCTGGCCCTCTTCGCCAAGGACCTCGCGAGCGGCCGGGCGCCGACCGTGGCGCTGGAGCGCGCGGCCAGCGTCCGCGGCTCGGTCCTCGGGCCGCGGGGCAAGCCGCTCCCCGGAGCCTCGGTGACGGCCGTCCATGCCTCGGCCCGCAGCCCCCGGACGTTCTCGCGCCTCGACCCGATCGCGGACAGGGCGGCATCCGGTCCCTCCGGCGGTTTCGAGCTGCGGCAGCTCCGGGCGGGCGAGGAGTACGAGTTGAGAGTGGCCCTGCCCGGCTTCTTCCCGGAAGCCCGCGGCATCGTGACCACCAGGGACGCGGCGCCGGTCACGGTCCGGCTCCAGCCAGCCTGCGCCGTCCGCGGTCTCCTCCGCGATTCGGAAGGGCAGCCGGTCGCGGCCGCCCAAGTCTTCCTGCGGCCCGCCCGCCGGCCCGGCATGGAGAGGAAGGATCGGGACCCGCTCCCCCCGGCGATCGAGAGCGATCCCGCGGGACGGTTCTCGATCCGCGAGAGCCCGGCGGCGGAGGTGGACCTCGAAGTGCGCAAGCCCGGCTACGCCCCGGTGCTGCGGCGGGCGGTCCGCGTCGGCCCCTTCTGCAAGGGCTCTTTCGATCTCGGCACGGTGGTCCTCAACCCCGGCGCGCGCCTCGCGGGCCGGGTGGTGAGCCCCGGCGGCCAGGCGGTCCCCGAGGCCGAGGTTTTCCTCGTGGACCGCCTGCCGGACACCGAGCCGGCGCGGGGGAGGAAGCCCGACGCCGTGACCGGCAGCGACGGGAGCTTCGCCCTCGACGACCTCCAGCGGGGCGTCGCGCACCACCTGATCGTCAAGGCCGACGGCTACCTGGAGAAGGAGGTGCGAGGCGTGAGGCCGCCCGGCAGCGGGCCGATCCTCATCCGCCTGGAGCCGGGCGCCGTACTCCGCGGGCGCGTCCTCGACGAGGCGGGCGAGGCCGTGAGCGGCGCGGAGGTCGGCCTCACTTGGCAGGAGATCCTGGAGGACGATCCGCACCGGCGACCCGTCGGAGAGCTGCTTCAGCGGACGGCCCTGTCGAACGCGGAGGGGCTCTTCGAGATCGCGGACGCGCCCAAGGGCGAGGTGAGGCTCGACGTGAAGGCGCAGGGCTTCATCCCCGCGGAGGAGCTGAAGCTGGAGGTCCCGCGGCCGGACTCCGCTCCCGAGCTGACGGTCGTCCTCCACCGCGGCGCCCGGTTGGAGGGCCGGGTCACGACCGCCGCGAGCAAACCGGTGCCGGCGGTCCGCATCGCCGTCGACCTCGGCTCCGCGTTCTCCGATGCCGAAGGGGTGTACTCCCTC
This sequence comes from Thermoanaerobaculia bacterium, assembly GCA_036277235.1. Lineage (GTDB taxonomy): Bacteria > Acidobacteriota > Thermoanaerobaculia > Multivoradales > UBA5704 > DATMER01. The sequence goes on from DASUNJ010000394.1 coordinate 1,845, forward strand.
GACGGCATCGCGCCCGGCCGGCAGGAGGTGCATGTCTTCCACCCTCATTACAGGCGCCAGGTGCGGCCCGTCTCGATCGAGGAGGGCACCAACCGCTTCGACGTCGAGCTCGAAGACGGGGTCGAGGTTTCGGGCCGGGTGATCGACCAGCAAGGGAAGCCTGTCGCCGCCGCGGAGGTGGGGCTCATCACCCGGGACCGCTCCGACCTGCGCCAGCACCGGGCGCGGACGGGAGAGGACGGCGCCTTCCTGCTGCAACCGGTTGCCGCGGGCGTCTATCGGCTCCAGGCGAGCACCTCCGGTCTTGCCCCCACGGAGCTGGCCTCGCCCGTCGTGGTCGCGGGCCAGTCGGTCGAAGGGCTCGAGATCGTGCTGCGCCAGGGGGCGACGGTCAGCGGGAGGGTGCTGGGCCTGTCCCCGGAGGAGCTTGCGGTGGTCACGGTGACCGCCCATGGCAAGGCGGCAGAGCGCCCGGCAGCCCTCGACTCAGAAGGCCGGTACGAGCTCCGGGACCTGGAGGCCGGCAACTGGCTGCTGCGCGCCTCGCTCTGGCAGGGAGAGCGGCAGGTCGAGGCGCGCGTGCCGATCGGGCCTTCCGACCGCCAGCTTCACCGCGACCTGGAGTTCAGCCCCCGGGTGACCCTCTCCGGCCGGGTTCTCTTCGACGGCGAGCCGCTCGGCGCGAGCACGGTCGCGGTGCGGGGCGAGCGCTTCAGCATCGAGCGCAGCGTGATCAGCGGCTCCGACGGCGGCTTTGTCCTCAAGGACCTGGAGCCGGACCGCTACTGGCTCGGAGTGCAGAGCTCGCAGCGCCTGATCGTCCACAACGACACCCTGGAGCTCCACGAGAGCCGGGAGGTGGAGATCCGCCTCGAGGCGGGCACGGTCACCGGCCGGGTCGAGGAGAAAGGGAGCGGCGACGCCGTCTCCGGCGCGATCCTCACCCTCCGTCCGACGCAGGGGCCGGAGTTCGTGATCAGCGACTCCAGTCAGCCGGACGGCAGCTTCCACATCCTCCATGTCCCGCCGGGAACCTATCGTCTCGGCGTCAGCGTCAACGGCTACGCGCCGGCCGAGCGGGAAGTCTCCGTGACCGGAGGCCAGCAGGTCGCCGTGGACCTGAGCCTGACCCCGGCCAGCGGCCTGGACCTCCAGGTCCGCCTCGCGTCCGGGCAGGCGCCGCCCATGCTCCACGTCCTGGCGCGCAATAGAGAGGGAGCGACGGTGCTGGCGGGCACCTACGTGCAGAAGTCAGGCACCACGGAGCTCTCCAGCCTGCCCGCGGGGACCTGGCAGTTGACGGTGAGCGCCCCGGGAGGGGCCGTGGCCCTGGCCACGGTGACGGCCCCCGGAGAGCCGGTGGCCCTGACGCTGCCGACCGCGGGACGCCTCCACATCCGCGTCCCGGACCTGGCCACCGAGAACCGGCTTGCCACGGTCAAGCTCCTCCGCCAGGGGCAGGAGCCGTTCTGGACGCTGGGACCCGGCGGATCGATCGCAGAGAGCTGGACGATGCATGGAGGCAACGCAACTGTCAACGGAGTGCCCGCCGGCGTCTGGTCGGTGATCGCCGAAGCCTCGGATGGCCGCGTCTGGAGCGGGTCCGTGGTCACACCCGGATCGGGGGAGGCGTCGGTCTCACTGCCTTAGCCCGTTCTCCTTCTTCCAATTCATCGCCATCAAAATCCGCTGGTACCCGCTTGGGTGGTCGAAGAAGATCCACTCTTCGATCGGGCCGGGGTGGAGCTTGCGGTACTCGCCGAGGAGGAGGGCGGTCTCGGCGAAGCCGTCGGGCTCGCGGGCGGCGTTGAGGCCGAACATGTCGGCTTCGGCTTCGTTGACCCGGATGTAGGTGTTGTTGAGCGGGGTCATCACGAAGAAGAAGATCGAGAAGAGGACCGCCAGGAGCGGCAGGCCGGCCGGATCGTCGATCCCCCTCACCCCCCAGCGCTGGCCCCAGCGCGCCACCGCCCGGTCATAGCCCCAGCGCAGGAAGGAGAAGCCCGCCAGCAGCACCAGCGCGAACCAGAGCACCGACTCGTAGACGTGGTTCAGCACGTAATGCCCCATCTCGTGGCCCATCACCGACTTGACCCCGGCCGGCGAGACCCGGTTCAGGAGGTTGTCGTTGAGCGAGATCCGCATCGTCCCCAGCGCGCCGCTCACGTTTGCGCTCACCCGCTTGGTCTGCTTGGAGGCGTCGAAGACGTAGACGTGCTCCGCCGGGATGCCGTTCGCCCGCGCCAGGGAGAGGATCGGGCCGCGCAGGTCCGGGTCCTCGAGCTCGGTGTAGGTGTTGAAGAGCGGCGCGATGAAGACCGGCGCGATCAGCATGACCACCACCAGGAAGGCGACCGCGGCCACCGTCCCCCAGATCCACCAGGTGCGCGGGAACCTGCGGAAGATCGCGTAGATCCCCATCACGGCGAGCCCGCCGAGCAGCGCACCCACGGCCATCCCCTTGAAGAGGTCGGTCAGCCACTCCGGGAAGGTCTGGTTCGAGAGCCCGTACTTGTACTCGCGGAAGAAGCCCACGTAGAGGACCAGGGGGGCCGTGAGCAGCGTGGTCAGCACCAGGTATTGCAGCCAGTAGAGGAAGACCTGGAGCGGCCGGAAGCGGACCGCCCGCTCGGCGAGGCTGCGCATCCGCGCCGAGAGGCCCGTGCCCAGGAGCAGCGCCGCGACTCCGAGCCCATAGAGGAAGTCCCAGAGGATCAGCCAGTAGCCGCCCTCGAAGTAGGAATCGGACTTCTCCCTCTGCGCGGGGCTCAGGCGCGCCAGGTAGGCCTCGGTGGCCGCGACCGGGTCCTGAACGGACGCGGTGGCCGGAGACTTCGGGGACGGAGCCTGGGCCAGGCCGAGGTGAGGCAACGCCAGCGCCAGCAGCAGCAGGAGGAGGGCGGTCCTTTTCATGGGTTCCCCTTTCAGGAGGGGAGTCTATACCCGCGCCCCTCCCCCGGGCACCTTCTTTGCAGCTGGGCATTCGGGCGGGGCGGTCAGTCCGCACGGCAACTCACGGGAAGGAGGCGCTTGTGGCCGAGATCAGAGTGGAACGGAAAGAGAAGCGCAGCATGCTGCCCTGGATCCTCGGGCTCCTGCTGCTGGCTCTGGTGCTCTGGGGCATTTCCGAGATGATGGGCGGCGACGACGATACGGTCGAGGACACGGGCGCTTCTGCGGTGGGCGTGACCATTCAGCAGCAGCCTCCCGCCCTGCGGCAGTACGCCGTGCTCACCTCCGAGGTCCTGGCGGATGCCGCGTAGCCTGTATCTTCCCCTGCAGAGCTCCTAGAGATCCCTCCGGGGGCGCCCACTCCGGGAGCAGGGTGCTCACGCCGGGGGCACCCTGCTCGCGTTCTCCCTTCCAATGTGCTACAAATGTCGGTGCAAAACTCTGACGCCCATCGCCGTAAGGGTCGGGGCACCTAGCCCGAATACCCCCTGTGAGGCATGGAATGGCCGGAGCGCGGCGCGGTCCCGCAGGGGCCGGGCTTCGCGTTCCCGGCGGAGGGGATCGCGTGAAAGACGAGAGCCTGCCGATCATCCAGATCCGCAACTGTCTCCTGGTGAGCATCCAGACGGAGCTGCACGACCGTCTGGCCCTCGGCCTCCAGGAGTCGCTCATGGAACGCGTCCGCAGCGCCGACGCCAAGGGGGTCATCCTCGACGTGTCCGCGGTCGAGGTCATCGACAGCTACATCACGCGCATCCTCAACGACATCGGCAAGTCGGTGCGGTTCATGGGCGCCGAGTGCTACATCGTGGGCATCCGCCCGGCCGTGGCCATGACCCTCATCGAGATGGGGGTCGAGCTCGACTCGGTGCACACCGCCCTCAACCTGGATCTGGCGCTGGAGAAGCTCGAGCTCCTGCAATCATGAAAACGGTCGAGACGGAGGTCGGGGCGATCCTCGCCGGGACCATCTCGGCGATCACGCAGCGCAGCATTTTCAACCGGCTGGGCGGATTGGCGGCGCGTCCCATCCAGCAGCTCACGACGCAGGACCGGCTGGCGATCATGGCCGAGCTCGAGAGCTCGGTCCGCCTGTTCGCACGGCGCAACAGCGCGGAGCTGATCGCGTCGTGCGCGCAGGCGCTCGCCGGCGGCGGGCCCGCCGGCACCGGGGCCGGAGGCGGGGCAGGAACGGCGGCCGGCTCGGGGGCGGGAGCTGCGGCGGACGCCGCCGGCGCGACGAAACGGCTCGCCATCGATCAAGAGAAGGACATCGCCACGGCCCGCCTGGAGGCATGGTCGGAGGCGGTGCGGATCGGGCTCTCGAAGTTCACGTCGGTCAAGGTTGCGACCGCGGTCTCGGAGCTCGCCCGCAACATCGTCTTCTATGGCGGCAAGGGGTTCGTGGAGCTGAAGACCGCCAAGGACGACCGCGGCCCCACCCTGCAGATCGTGGCATCGGACAAGGGCCCGGGCATCGAGCCGCGCAAGCTGGACGAGATCTGGGCCGGAACGTACAAGTCGCAAAGAGGCATGGGCAAGGGCCTCGTCGCGGTCAAGAAGCTGGTGGATGATTTCCATTTGGACACCGGCCCGGGCCGCGGCACCACGGTCACCTGCCTCTTCCGGGGAGAGAGATGAAGTCGGGAGCGTTCAGCCGTCCTTTCAAAGGCCTCACCGTTTGCGGGGACAGTTTTGTTATTGTAGAGAACAACGGTACCTTCCTCGCCGCGGTGATCGACGGCCTCGGCCACGGATTCGAGTCCTGGGTCGCCGCCGAAAAGGCGGTGGAGGTGATCCGCGCCAACCTCGACCTGTCGGTGGAGCCGATGCTGATGCGCTGCCACAAGGAGCTGCGCGCCACACGCGGCGCCGCGGTGGGCATCATGAAGGTCGAGGAGGACGGCACGGGCGAGTTCTGCGGCGTGGGCAACATCGAGGTGCAGGCCCTCTCCGGCAACGCGCCGAGCCTGTTCTGCATCGCGGGGATCGTGGGGCACAACC
>DASUNJ010000395.1:0-9690 GCA_036277235.1 Thermoanaerobaculia bacterium
CGCCGACCGCCTCGGCGCCTACGGCTACAAAGGCTGGCCGAATCATCCCAACAGCCCCAAGCTCGACGCCCAGCTCGGGTCGGGCGTGCTCTTCGAGCGGGCCCAGGCGCAGCGGTCCGAGACCTGGCCCTCCCTGGCCTCTCTCCTGACCGGCCTCTATCCCAGCGGCCATGGGGTCGTGGAGAACGGCTTTGGATTCCCGGACGATCTGCCCACCCTGCCGAAGCTCCTCCACCAGGGCGGCTACCGCACGGGCGCCTTCCTCTCCAACATGTGCAAGGCCAACCACCAGGGGTGGGACGCCTTCAACTGCAGCGGCGGCCGGGACGGCAAGGCCGTCGAGAGCGCGCTCGACTGGGCGAAGTCCCTGGACGGGCAGAAGCCCTTCTTCCTCTGGGTCCACCTGTTCGGCGCCCACGGCCCCTATTACAACGGCGGCGACCTGGCGATCCGCGAGCTCGATCCCGGATACCAGGGACCGCTGGGCACGAAGAAGTGGCAGCTCAACCGGGTGATGACCGAGAAGGTCCCCCTCGCGGAAGGAGACATCCGGCACCTGGACGCCATCTACGACGCCGCGGTCATGGGGAGCGACCGCCTGGCCGGCTCGCTCCTGGACGCTCTGCGCGCCGCGGGGCGGCTGGAGAAGACCGTGATCGTCATCTCCGCCGACCACGGCGAGGAGCTCTATGACCACAACGGCTACCTCTACCATGCCTGCTCGGTCTACCAGAGCGGCCTGCACGTGCCGCTGGGGATCTCCGCGCCGGGGCTGATCCCCGCCGGGGGACGGGTGCCGCAGGTGGTCGAGCTGATCGACGTGATGCCGACCCTGCTCTCGCTGCTGGGGCTGGCGGTGCCCCAGGAGCAGCACGGCCGGTCGCTGGTCCCCTACCTGGAGAGGCCGGGAGCGGGCGGAGCCGGCAAGCCGGCATTCTCGGAGTACGGCTCGGCGCCCATCCACACCGTGGTCCGGGACGGCTGGAAGCTGGTACACAACCCCGAGGCGATCGAGCCCGTCTGCATTCCGGACGCGCCCCCCGGCCACTACCCGATCGCCCGCGCCGAGCTCTACGACCTCGGCCAGGACCCCGGAGAGACGCGGAACCTCGCGGCGGTGCAGCCGGCGAAGGTGGCCGAGATGGAAAAGCTGATCCGCCAGCGCTACGCCGGCCTCAAGAGCCGCGCCGGGAAACAGGATATCGACGAAGAATTGCGGAAGGAGCTGAAAGCGCTGGGCTACGTGGCGCCACCCCCTTGACACCCGGGCGCGCCGTGCGTACTATCTGCATCCTTCCGCGCGACGGGGAGGTTAGCTCAGTTGGTCAGAGCACCTGCCTTACACGCAGGGGGTCGCGGGTTCAAGTCCCTCACCTCCCACCATGGAACGTGGGGGAACGCCGCAAGGAAGCAGCACAACGCGGGGCTGTAGTTCAGTTGGTTAGAACGCCGGCCTGTCACGCCGGAGGTCGCGGGTTCGAGCCCCGTCGGCCCCGCCAATCGAATAGGGATAAACGCAAATGCGCGACAAGATCAAACTGGTATCCACGGCCGGCACCGGCTACTTCTACACCACGGACAAGAACAAGAAGCTCTCCACCGAGAAGCTCCGGCTGAAGAAGTACGACCCCAAGGTGCGCAAGCACGTGGAGTTCGTCGAGGAGAAGCTGCGCTAGAGTTCTTCCCTCCTCGCCGTCCTCAGGAAGCCCCCGTCCGGGGGCTTTCGTGTTTTTGGGCCTCGTGAAAGAATGCCATGGGCTCTCCTCCGCTTGCGGTGGAGAGTGAGGGAGCGCGAGTGAGACCTACCTTTCCCCACCGCAAGGAGATGCACGATGCCCAAGCATGAACTGCCCCCATTGCCCTACGCCTTCGATGCGCTGGAGCCCCACATCGACGCGCAGACGATGCAGATCCACCACGACAAGCACCACGCCACCTACGTCACCAAGCTGAACGAGGCCCTCGACAAGGAGCAGGGACTGGGCGACAAGAAGCTCGAGGACCTGCTGCGCGGCATCAACGAGGTGCCCGAGTCGATCCGCACCGCGGTCAAGAACCATGGCGGCGGCCATGCCAACCACACCTTGTTCTGGGAGGTCATGGGCCCGAACGGCGGCGGCGATCCCTCCGGCGACGTTGGAGAGGCCATCACCCGCGACTTCGGCGGTTTCCAGGCGTTCAAGGAGAAGCTGACCAACGCCGCAACCAACCAGTTCGGCTCCGGCTGGGGCTGGCTCGTGGCGGACGGCGGCAAGCTCGACGTCATCGCCCGTCCGAACCAGGACAGCCCGCTGATGGAAGGCAAGACCCCACTCCTCGGGGTGGACGTCTGGGAGCACGCCTACTACCTGAAGTACCAGAACAAGCGTCCGGACTACCTCGCAGCCTGGTGGAACACCATCAACTGGCAGGCCGTCAACGACCGCTTCCGCAAAGCGCGCGGGTAAAAAGTCGCAGGGGCGGCCCTCGTGGCCGCCCTCTTTCCCCTCTTCTCCCCGCTTTTCCCGGTTTTTCCCTGAAAGACAAGGCATCCGAACGCCACTCCAAGGTAGGAGCGAGTGGTCGTAAATTTTGGTTATAGAGAAGTTTGCAAGTCCATGCTCACGAAATGCGCACAGAGATGTATCCCGAAACGCTCACTAGCAAGTCTTCCTCAAGTATCCTCCATTTAGAATAGCTTCCAACAACCGGGGGCTGAAACCACGATATCCAAGTACCCCCTCAGGAGGAGAGAAGAAAGCCATGGCCAACATCGACCGCAGCACGCACATGTTCAGGAGGGAGGAGCGCCACCTGACCAAGGTCTTCAAAGCGCTGTCGGACGGCACCCGTCAGGAGATCCTGCGGCTGCTCGAGGGGCGGCAGCGCACGGTCGGTGAGATCGTCGGCAACTTCAACCTCTCCCAGCCCACGATTTCGCGGCACCTGTCCGTCCTCAAGGAGGCCGACCTGGTCGTCGACCAGCGCCAGGGCCAGAACGTGATCTACCGGCTGAACGACAACGCCCTCTCGACTTCGATGCAGGAGTTCTTCGGCCAGTTCCGGAGCTGCCAGGAAGTCATGCGCTGAGCCGGCCGGGCTCACCACCTGCGTCCGGAGCGCCGCGAGGGATGGGCGCTCCGGGCCGCTTCCTGCTTTGCAATCCACCGCGGTAGAGGTACAATCCGCCCCCTTGCGGGCGGTGAGTGCCCCCCGCGGCTTTTCTTTTTTCATCTGCATCGGCGGTGTAGCTCAGCTGGTTAGAGCGAGCGACTCATAATCGCTAGGTCATGGGTTCAAGTCCCCTCACCGCCACCAATCCGACCCATGGAGATCCTCTCCACACTGGAGGCGTTCTTCCGGGATCTCCGAGATGAGACGCCCCCTCTCGATCCCGGCGACGGCCTGATCGCCGCCTTCTCCGGAGGTCCCGACTCCACCGCCCTGCTCCTCGGCCTGGTCAGGCTCGGCTACCCTGTCACCGCCGCGCACCTCGATCATGGCATGGACCCCGGCTCCGCGGAACGCGCCCGGGCTGCCGCCCGCCTCGCAGAGCGGTTGGGAGTCCCGTTCGTGACGGAACGCAGGGAGGTTCCGCGTCTCGGGCACAGTCCCGAGGCTGCCGGCCGGCGGGTGCGCTACGAGTTCCTGGAGGAGGTCCGCGTGCGGACCGGAGCCCGCTGGATCGCCACCGCCCACCACCGGGACGACCAGGCCGAAACCGTGCTCCTCCGTCTTATCTTCGGCAGCGGCCTGGAAGGGCTCGGCGGCATCCGCCCGGTGCACGGCGCCGTGATCCGTCCCCTGCTCGCGCTCCCCCGCCGGGAGCTGCTGGCCAGCCTTGGAGACCTGGAGCCGGTCCAGGACCCCACCAACCAGGACCTGAGAATTCCGCGGAGCCGCGTGCGGCATCTCCTCCTGCCCCGTCTCGGTGCGAACGACCTCCTGGCGCGGGTCGCCGGCAAGGCCCGCTCCGCCGCCGCCCGGCTCGAAAGGAAAGTTTCCGGGCTCCTGGACGTACAGGAGAAGGAGGATGGCATCGCAGTCGAGCGCGCCGCCCTGGAGCGGCTGCCGGCCGAGATCCTTCCCTTCGCCCTGGCCTGGCTCCACCGCCGCGCCGGGGCTCCCTGGCCCGCCGGGAGCCCCGCCCGGACCGAGCTGCTGCGTCAGCTTGGCCAGGGCAGCGCGGCCTGCGACTGCGGCGGCGGCTGGCGCTGGGAGACCTCCGGCGAGCTCCTCGTCCTGCGGCGCAGGCCTCCGGAGGAGGAGCGGGTGGCGGACTTCTCATATACTCTCGGAATTCCGGGCGAGGTGGAGATCCCGGAGATCGCCGTACGGGTCGGTCTTTTCCGTCGCCCCGTGGAGCCCTGGATGCTCTCGGGCTCCCCCCGTTGCGCGGCTCTCGCGCTGCCGCTGGCCGAGGGGGACCGCGTCACGGTGCGCAACCGCCGGCCGGGGGACCGCATTCATCCCCTGGGGGCGGGCGGCAGCCGGAAGCTCAAGGAGCTGCTGATCGACCGCCGGGTGCCGCGGCGGGAGCGGGACCGGTTGCCCCTGATCTGCGTGGGAGAGCGCATCGCCTGGGTTCCGGGCGTGACGATCGACCAGCGCTTCCGGATTACCGGAGAAAAGACCGCCTGGATCGCCGAGGTCATGACATGAACTATCCCGACAACGTAGAACCGCTGTTCGACGCCGATTCGGTGCGCACCCACGTGCACGAGCTGGGCCGCCGGATCGGGGAAGAGATGGACGGGGACACGCTGCTGATCGCCCTGCTGGGCGGATCGGTCATCTTTCTCGCCGACCTCGTCCGTGCCATCGAGCGGCCGGTCCGCTTCGAGTTCATCCAGGTGGGATTCGAGGGAGAAACCACGGAGCCCGGCGTGATCGAGATCCGCTATCCGCTCCCCCTCGACCTGGCCGGCCAGAGCGTCCTGGTTTTAAAGGACGTGGTCACCTCGGGCATCACCGAGCCCTACCTGGAGCAGCAGCTCCGGGACCATGGTGCGCGCGATGTCCGCTTCGCCGCGCTGATCGACATCCCGGACGAGCGCAAGACCGACTTCCAGGTCGGCTACGCCGCGTTCCGGACCGGCCGCCAGGGGCTGCTCGTGGGCTACGGCCTCAAGCACGACGGCCTCTACGGCAATCTCCCCTACGTCGCCCGCATCCAGGGGGCTTCATGAAGACCGGCGCCGGGAATCCCCTGGCCGGTCATGTGGTTGACACAGTGAAGGGACTTTCCGTCCCTTCTGCCTGCGTGAGAGGTAGCAAGCATTGAACTCTACCGTCAAGACTCTGTTTCTCTGGATGGCCATCTTCGTGGTGGTGATCCTGCTTTGGCAGACGTTCCAGAAGCCGAACAAGCAGAAGGAGCTGACCTTCACCCAGTTCCTCGAGGTGGTCCAGAAGGGCAAGGTTTCCGAGGTCACCATCCGCGGCCAGCAGCTGACCGGCAAGTTCCGCAGCGGCGGCGAGTACGACGAGGGTGAGGAGTTCACCACCCAGCTGCCGCCCGAGTACCCGGACCTCATCAAGGACCTGCGCGCCTCGAGCGTCGAGATCAAGGCCGAGGAGCCGCGGGAGAACCCGCTCATCGCGATCCTCTTCACCTGGGCCCCGATCCTGCTCATCGTGGTCCTCTGGATCCTGTTCATGCGCCAGATGCAGACCGGGGGCAACAAGGCGCTGTCCTTCGGCAAGAGCAAGGCCAAGCTCCTCAACACCTCCGGCAAGAAGGTCACGTTCAAGGACGTGGCCGGCGTCGAGGAGGCCAAGGAGGAGCTGCAGGAGATCGTCGAGTTCCTCAAGGAGCCGCAGAAGTTCCAGAAGCTGGGCGGCCGCATCCCCAAGGGCGTGCTCCTCATGGGCCCGCCGGGAACCGGCAAGACGCTGCTCGCCCGCGCCATCGCCGGCGAGGCCAACGTCCCCTTCTTCTCGATCTCCGGCTCGGACTTCGTCGAGATGTTCGTGGGCGTGGGCGCCTCGCGCGTCCGCGACCTGTTCGAGCAGGGCAAGAAGAACGCCCCGTGCATCATCTTCATCGACGAGATCGACGCCGTCGGCCGCCATCGCGGCGCCGGCCTGGGCGGCGGTCACGACGAGCGCGAGCAGACCCTGAACCAGCTCCTGGTGGAGATGGACGGCTTCGAATCCAACGAGGGCGTCATCCTCATCGCCGCCACGAACCGGCCCGACGTGCTCGATCCGGCCCTGCTGCGCCCCGGCCGCTTCGACCGCCGGGTGGTCGTGGACCGGCCGGACATCCACGGCCGCACCGGCATCCTCAAGGTGCACACGCGCAACATCCCGCTCTCCGAGAACGTGGACCTGTCGCGCATCGCCCGCGGCACTCCGGGCTTCGCCGGCGCCGACCTGTCGAACCTGGTCAACGAGGCGGCCCTGATCGCCGCCCGGCGCAACAAGAAGAAGGTCGACATGGAGGACTTCGAGTACGCCAAGGACAAGGTCCTGATGGGCGTCGAGAGGAAGACCATGATGCTGACCGACGACGAGCGGCGCATCACCGCCTACCACGAGGCGGGGCACGCGCTCGTGGCGGTCTTCACGCCGGGCGCGGACCCTCTGCACAAGGTCACGATCATCCCGCGCGGCCGCGCCCTCGGCCTGACCATGCAGCTCCCCACCGAGGACAAGTACACGTACAAGAAGCAGTACGTGGAGGCGCAGATCTCCATCCTCATGGGCGGCCGCGTGGCCGAGGAGATCACCCAGGACGACATCACCACCGGCGCGGGCAACGACATCGAGCGCGCCACGGACATGGCCCGCCGCATGGTCTGCGAGTGGGGCATGTCCGATCTCGGTCCTCTCTCCTACGGCGCCAAGGACGAGCCGGTCTTCCTCGGCCGCGAGTTCGCCCAGCGCGCCGACTACAGCCAGGACACGGCGATCCGCATCGACCGCGAGGTCACGAAGATCGTCTCGGCCGCCTACGAGCGCGCCACCGCGGTCCTCAGCGAAAACCGCGACGTCCTCGACCGCATCGCCCGCGACCTGCTCGAGCGCGAGTCGCTGGACGGCGAGGAGGTCTACAACATCATCCGGGAGATGACCGGCCACGGCCCGGCCCCGACCCGCGACGTGCCCCCCGGCGAAGGGCTGGTCATCGGCGGCCATGAGGTGCCCGAGAGCGTGATGACGCCGCGCACGCCGGTGCCGGCCACCTAGAAGCAGCTCAAAGGACCAAAAGGACTCAAAGGACTTGAAGGACTTTGTCCTTTGAGTCCTTTTTGTCCTTCAGGTCCTTTTCGTCCTTTTGGTCCTTTCCAGATAGACTAGGAACGGCCCCACGGCCCGTCGGCGCATGGAGACCGCTCACCTCACGAACCGCCCCACCTGGACCCTCCGGTTCCCCCATGGCCGTTCCCTCAGTCTCGGAGGACGTGGAGGACGCCCGCGGGTCATGGGCATCCTGAACCTCACCCCCGACTCCTTCAGCGATGGCGGCCTGTGGGACGATCCGCCGAAGGCAACCGAGCGCGCTCTGCGCATGCTCGCGGAGGGCGCCGACCTCCTGGACCTCGGGGCCGAGTCGACCCGGCCGGGCGGCGGGGTCTACGGCGCCGGGGCTGCCGAGGTTCCCGTCGACGAGGAGATCGCCCGGCTCCTCCCCGTCCTGGAGGCCGTGCGCCGCGCCACCGACGCGCCGATCTCCGTGGACACGCGCAAGGGCGAGGTGGCCGAGCGCGCGCTCAGGGCCGGCGCCGATCTGATCAACGACGTGAGCGCCCTGGCCGATCCGCGCCTCGCGTTCGCCGTCGCCGAAGCCGGCTGCCCCGTCGTCCTCATGCACAGCCGCGGCGAGCTCTCCAGCATGCAGAGGGGCATCCACTTCGAGGACGTCCTGCGAGAGGTGCGCTCCGAGCTGGAGGACGCCCTGGCCCGCGCCCGGTCGACGGGCATCGACGAGTCGCAGGTCGTGCTCGACCCCGGCATCGGCTTCGGCAAGACCCGGGAGCAGAACCTGGCGTTGATCGCCCGCCTGGACGAGCTGTCGGTGCTCGGCCGGCCGCTCCTTCTGGGCGCGAGCCGCAAGAGCTTCATCGCCAAGGGACTTCCCTCGGAGCGGCTCGGCGGGAGCCTGGCTGCGGTGGCTTGGACAGCCAGGACTGCGGCAATCGTGCGGGTTCACGACGTCGCCGAGACGGTTCAGCTCCTCGACGTCTGGGAGGCCCTGGCTTCATGACCGTCGAGCGCTTCCTGGAGCTCCTCAACTGGCGCGACGCCCTCGACATCTTCTTCGTCGCTGTGGTGATCTACAACCTGCTGCTCCTGATCCGGGGCACGCGGGCGGTGCAGATGCTGGGAGGCATCGTGTTCGTGGGCCTGATCTACTTCATGGCCCAGCTCGCGGAGCTGCCGACGCTCCAGGACATCCTGGAAAATCTCCTGATCGTGCTCCCGTTCGCGATCATCGTGCTCTTCCAGCAGGAGATCCGCAGGGCGCTCGCCAACTTCGGGCGCAACCCGCTCTGGGGGCTGACCAAGCAGCAGAAGGTGGTCTCGTCGTTCGGGGACATCGTGCTCGCCGCCACGACCCTGTCGTCTCAGCGCGTCGGCGCGCTGATCGTCATCGAGCGGCTGCAGGGGCTCCGCAACTACGTCGAGAACGGGATCGAGCTCGACGCCGCGATCTCCTACGACCTGATCATCAACATCTTCACCCCGGACACGCCGCTCCACGACGGCGCGGTGATCGTCCAGGACGACCGGATCGCCGCCGCCGCCTGCTTCCTGCCGCTGACGGGCAACCCCGAGCTGTCCAAGGAGTTCGGCACCCGTCACCGCGCCGCGCTCGGCATCACCGAGGAGACCGACGCGGTTGCCGTGGTGGTCTCGGAAGAGACCGGCATCATCTCGGTGGCCTTCGACGGCGAGCTGATCCGCGACCTCGACGGCAAGAGCCTGCGCAACATGCTCTACCAGTACCTGATCACCGACCTCTACCCGCAATCGGCGGCAAACCCGTGAGCGACGGCCTGCGCACCTGGGGCTTGCGCCTGCTGGCGCTGGGGATCGCCCTCGGCCTCTGGTTCAACAGCTCCTTCGAGGACCGCGAGGCCCTGAGCGAGCGGCTCGTGACGGCCAGCGTCAGCTACACCTGGCCGCAGGGCTTCATCGTGCTCGACCAGGAGCAGGAAGTGCAGGTGCGGGTGCGCGGCAGCAGCAAGCGCGTCCGCGAGCTCGACCCCGACCAGGTGGACGTCCAGGTCGAGCTCGGCCGCAAGCGGGGGTCGGTCGCCGTCAGCCTCGGACCCGACAACGTCCTCACGCCGGACGGCCTGGAAGTGATGTCCGTCGTCCCCAGCACGCTCACCGTCGAGGTGGACCGGGAGATCAGCCAGCGCATCACCGTGGTGCCGGACCTCCAGGGGCAGCCCGTGGCCGGCGCCAGGGTCGAAGAGCCCGAGGTCTTCCCGAACCAGGTTCTGGTGACCGGCCCGGAGTCGCTGGTGTCCAGGACCGAGGTGATCCACACCCGGCCCGTGAACCTCGCCGGGCGGAGCGCCACGTTCGAGGAGAGCGTGGCGGTGGTGGCTCCCGACCCCCTGCTCCAGGTCATGCAGCCCTCCAGGGTCTCCGTGAGGGTTCCGATCCAGCCCCCCAAACCCGATCCCCAGACCCGGAACGGCGCCCGTCCGGCGCCGACGGAGGAACCCTGACGTGAAACCCCCTCGCCTCTTC
>DASUNJ010000396.1:0-2130 GCA_036277235.1 Thermoanaerobaculia bacterium
GGAAGATCTCGCGGTAGAGCTGGCTCGTCTGCAGGTGGCTCAGGGAGGCCACCAGCATACCGTTGGGCAACGTGAAGCCCGGGCGGTCTCCCAGGAGGACCTGCGCCCGCTCGGGGTCGATCGCCTTCCCCTGAGTGCCCCGCTGAGGAACCACATAGGCCGCCAGCCTCCGGTCCTCCGCGGTGGAGCCCACCACGGTCACGGCGGCCTGACGCACGTCCGGGTGCCGGGCCAGTTGGGCCTCGATCTCCCCCAACTCGATGCGGTACCCGCGGATCTTCACCTGGGAGTCGCGCCGGCCGAGGATCTCGAGGGTGCCGTCCGGGAGAGCGCGCGCCAGATCGCCTGTCCGGTAAAGCCGTGAGCCGGGCCGGCCCGTGAACGGATCGGGCAAAAAGCTGGACGCGGTCGCCTCCGGCCGCCCCAGGTAGCCACGGGTGACGCCCTCGCCGCCGATGTGGAGCTCGCCGGCGACTCCGCAAGGCACCGGCGCGAACTGATCGTCGAGCACGAGAAGGCCGGTGTTGGCGATGGCGCGTCCGACGGGCACACGGCCGTCCACGTCGTCCAGGTGGTGGGTGGCCGACCAGACTGTGGTCTCGGTGGGCCCGTACATGTTGTGGATCTCGCCGGGCAGGCTCGCCCGCAGCTTGCGGGCAAGGGGCACGGGGAACGGCTCGCCTCCAACCAGAAGGTGGCTCAACTCCCCGAGGGCGGCGAGCCCGTCCTCGTCCGCGGCAAGAATCGAGATCAGCGACGGAGTGCCCTGCAGGCAGGTAACGGCATGCCGCCGCAGCAGCTCGGGCAGCGTCTCCGTCTCCGCTGGTTGAGCGGCTCGGGCCGTGGCGGCCTCGCTGGCGTGGCGCACCTCGTCGAGCTTCTGCAGACCGGCGAGAGCCCGGTCCGGATCGACGCCGAAGTCGATCAGGCAGCCGATCTCGTCGCAGCCGATCTCCTTCACGCGCTCCGCCAAGCGCAGACAGCGCTCCGGCGTGCCAAAGAGGGCGCTAGACTCGAAGTAGCGCTCGAAGGCGTGATCGAGCAGCATCTCCACGTCCTCGGGAGGGAGCTGGGCCAGATCCTTCTGACGCAAGCCACGGGCGAGATTGGAGAGCAGGTCCACCGAGGTCCGGAGATAGTTGCGGAACGGCTCGCGCACGGTCTCCCGCACCTCCTCGGGGTCGTCCCCGACGAAGGTGTGGAGCATCAGGGTAACGTGGCCCTCGCCGGGATGCCCGGCCTGCCGCCAAGCCGTCCGGTAGATCGTGATCTTGGCGGCCAGGTCCTCCAGGCTCTGCCCGAGCAGGTGGGTGAGGAGCCCCGCGCCAACCTCGCCCGCCATGCGGAAGGTCTCCGGGCTGCCCCCGGCCGTGACCCAGAACGGCAGCTCGGGCTGGAGCGGCCGGGGACGGATGCGGACCTCGATGGTCTGGCCCGTCCCGTTCTCCCGCTCCACGGCCTCGCCCCGCCAGAGCCGCCGCACGGTCTCGATGCCCCGGAACATGATGTCCTTGCGCTGGCGATAGCTCTGCGGCGCCAGGACGAAGTCGTCGGCATGCCAGCCCGAGGCGAAGGAGACGCCGACCCGGCCGCCGGAGAGGTTGTCCACGACCGACCACTCCTCGGCCACGCGCAGGGGGTCCTGCAGCGGCAGTACGACGCTGCCGGCGCGGATCTTCACCCGCTCGGTCACCGCGGCGATCGCCGCCCCCGCCACGGCGGGGTTCGGGTAGAGGCCGCCGAAGGTGTGGAAGTGGCGCTCTGGCGTCCATACTGCCGCAAACCCGTGGCGGTCAGCGAAGCGCGCCCCTTCCATCAGGAGGCGGTACTTGCGCGAGTCGGACTCCGCCTCATCGTTGGCGAAGTAGAAAAGGCTGAAGTCGAGGCTTCGAGCCGTGGCGCGGGAGACCGGCGCGGAGCCCGAGAGCGCCACGGTGCGCGCCTCGTCAGCGTGCAAGACGACCCGGAAGCCGCGCGCCAGGGTCCAGAGCAGCTCCAGGACCGAGATGTCGAACGAGATGCTAGTGACGGCGAGCCACGTTCCGGGACGTTCGGGATCGGGCCGGAGCCGCCGATCCATCCCGGCGAAAAAGTTGGCCGCGTTGCGATGGCTCACCATGACGCCCTTGG
>DASUNJ010000397.1:0-12718 GCA_036277235.1 Thermoanaerobaculia bacterium
CGGAGCGCCCCCCTCCTGGCCTCCCCCCGTTCCCCACCGCCCCCGCGCAGGGGGGAGGCACCCCCGCCCGTTCGCTGGCAACCGGGTGTTTTCAGCCAGGCGCTCCAGCAACTCCCTCCCTGCCCGCCCTTCCAGAAGCAAGGGTTCCCAAGCAGCCCGGGCATCCCGGACACCCGTCCCCTCCTCCTGCTCCCGGGGCCTTCTCTCCTCCGTCCTCGGCACCGGCGGAGCCTGCCGCCGTTCCCGGGGAGATCCCGGCTCACCCGCAGACGAGCGGGTGAGCCGGGAGGAAGGTTCCTGGAGGCGGGACCGGCTCGGCGCCGGCCGTGCGGCCGCCTCCTTGGGTTCTCCCGACGGGAACGGCCGCAGGGCCAGCTCGGTGAAACAGCTCCCGAGGAGCGGCTCCTCGCGCAGGCCGAGACGGACCCTCGCCAGCCCGGCGAGCCAGGCCGTCGAGCGCCGCAGCGCCCCGAGCGGCGCCGCGGCCCGTGCCATCCCGCGCTGCCACGCGCGGGGCGCCCGGCCGCCCGCCAGCGCCTCGGGGATCATGCCGCCTCCCCTCCCCGATGGGCCATCTCCAGGTACAGCAGAATCTGGCCGATCGTCATGCCGCTGACCTCCTCCGGAGTCCAGCCGAACTCCCTGGCCAGCACGAAGCACGCTCTCGCGAGCGGGGCCTGGACCAGCTCCTCCAGGGCGTTGCGCGGCGTGCTGATGCCGCTGATCTCATTGATGCGGTCCACCAGGAACCGGGCCACCCCCGCCGGCAGGCTCGACACCTGGTCGAGCTTGAGCTGGGGCTGCACCAGCGCCTGCTGCACCATCAGGGCGGCCGACATCCCCTCGTCGTCCTGCGCCGCCTTTGCGATGCGCTGGAGGTCGCGCACCGTCAGGGGGCGGAGCACGACGCGGGCGTCCGCCCCGTTCCCCCCCAAGAGGCCGGCGGGAAGCTCGACCTCGTGGGTCAGGCTGCCGCCGGCCAGGAGCTCTTCCGCGGTGAGCGTCATGGTCTAACCCCCTGGCCTAGGCCGGGAAGGCAGGCACCTGAGCGGTGCCACCCACCTCGTCGCGCACGTTGATGCGCAGCGCCTTGAAGCGGACGCTCTCGACCACGAAGTCGTCCTCTGGCAGCGAGAACGCCCAGTTCTCGAACTTGACACCATAGAGATCGATCACTGAGCGGTGGTCGGGAGCAGCCGGGGTCTGGAGCACCACGTTCATGGCCAGGGCCGGTTGCACGTAGGGCTCGGCCACGCTGTTGGGCGAGGCGCCGCGGCCCATCAGCATGTACAGGAGCGCGCCGTTGACGTAGGCGCGGCCGATCGAGCCGTGGATGTGAATGTTGCCGGGGTGAAGCGAGCTGGCGTGGCGCAGGCCGATCTCGTGGAACTCCTCCAGGTCGGTGTCGATGCGGATCTCCACGTTGGTGACCCGGCCGACCACGGCGAGCGAAAAGGCTTCCAGGTCGGTGACGGCGGTGGCATCCGCGCCTTCGGTGCCGCTCTCCCCGATGAAGAGCAGAGCGCCGTTCGCTCCGGTGTAGACGTCGGTCAATGCGGGCATGGGCGGTTCTCCTTATTGCAGGAAGATCGTGACCTTAATGAAGTCAATGCTGAACACCGGCCGTAGCACCATCGTGACCTGCACGATGCCCCGGATCTCCTGATCGCGGGTGGCGGTGACCTCCAGCTCGTAGCTGATCAACATCTCGTCGGTGACCATGTCGGTGAGGAAGCTGTTGATGGAGGTGCGCAGAGCGCCGCGCACGCGCTCGTTGTTGAGCCGTCCGATGAACGGGCGGGCGGCCGAGCGCACGCCGAAGATGGCGTAGTCGACGATGCGCCGGGTAGTGATCTGGTGCCAAGCGGTGTTGGTGGCGGTGGTGATCCCCTTGACCACGCGGATGCCGCGGTCGCGTGAGTCCTCCAGCACCAGCACCCGCGACTGGACGAGCTGCGAGAGCTGCGGCCGGGTGAAGCGGGTCTCAAGACCGTCCACCGAGGGCGCCTTGTTGGTCAGGCTGACCTCCGGATCGATGGCGCTGAGCATGCCGGCGATTGCAGCGGCGGCATAGGCGCCCGGCAGGACGACCTCCTGCCCGCTGGCGGCGTCGGTCGAGCGGATGCCCGGGGCGACGAAGATCAGCCGCGGGCTGTCCAGGCCGTGGCCGCGAAGATCGTCAAAGGTGGCACCCAGAGCGCTGCCGATGACGCCAATGCGCTCCGCCTGGTGCGCAACGCCCGAAGCGGCCTCACAGTGAGCCTTGAGCTCGCTGCCGTAGTCGGTGTTGGGGTCCGACCCTGCCGCGTCCATGCCTGCCGCGATCATGATGTGGGCCGGCTCGTTGAGGAGCTGGCCGAAACCGAGGTCGTAGTCGGTGGGGGCGGCGTCGGCTCCATCGGAGCCCGGCGTGTCGGTCCCCTTGCCGAACTCGCGGAAGTCGTCTTCGGAGTTGTGCTTCTTCGGCACCTCGTCGAGGCTGATCCCGCTCCCGCCTTCACCCTTGACCAGCGACGACAGTGATCCGGGGCCGTTGACGAGATCCACCAGATGTTGCCCGTCGGCAACGGTATAGGTCTCGGTGACGCCACCGTAGCGGAGGATGACTTGGCGGCTCTCCGCCGTAGGGACCAGATAAGAGGCAAACACGCGGTCACCGGCCTTGGGGTCCTCTCCCGCGGCGAAGGTCAAAGTCCCCGTCGCCGGATCTAGCTGGACTTCGCCGGCGCTCGGTGAGCCCGCGACGATCGTGAAGACCTTGGTCTGGCCGGTGAGGCCGATACTCATTCGGACCCGGTTGCGGGCGCTCGCCGCAACCTTACGATTCAGGGTGACAGTGCTGGCCGGGCCGTCATGCTGCTCGTCGGGGATGAAGGCCCCCTCCTCGGCGGCAAGGACGTTGACGGCGATCCGGTCGCCCCAGGTGCCATGGGTCTTTGCCTTGAGCCTGGCCGCGGTGGACGCCGCGGTCTCGCCGGCCACGGAAAAGGTTGCCTGGCGTGCCTTGGTGTTCTTGTTCCAGGTAGGGATGAAGTTGTCGCCGCTCGCTGCGGCTTCGGTGCTCGTGACCCGGACGGCGAACACGGCGCCGGCGCCGTGGCGATACGCCTGCTCGAGGGCCCGCACCAGCGTGAGCTCGCCGCTCTTGCCGTTGATCCAGGGATCGTAGTCGCCGAAGGTCTCGCGCGCCTCGCCGTAGCTGCCGAGGAGCACGGGCACTCCGACGGGCCCCCTGCTGGCGGTGCCCACGACCCCGAGGTTGCCCACCGAGACGCCGAGGCCTATGAGGAGCCCCTCGTCTCGCACTTCGATGGAAACGCCTGGTAACACTAGTTCTGGCATGACTGCTGATCCTCCTTTCCTTTCATCTCTGAACTCGTCTCGGCGGCCTCCCTCTACGCCCCTTCGGCGCGGAGGTAGAGCACCGCGTCACTGTCGTCCCAGGCGCCCGCCGAGGTGGAGATTTCCAATCGGTCAATGGGCCGGGGCAGAACGATCGCCGGCCCGAAAGTAAACGTCCGCAGCTCGTAGCTGCCGGGATTGCCGGCTAGGTCCGCCAGTTCGACGGTGTCTGGTGGGACCGGCGCGGTGAGCTCGTTCAGGAAGTCCGCCAGCGGGGCGCTCCTGCGGATGTGCTCCGCGGTCGCAAGCTCCTGCAGGCTGGTGGCCGTGTCCGGCTCTCCCGTGGCCCCTTCAAACGTGCGCAGCAGCACGACATCGGCGCCGGGGACGTCGGGCAGGAAGGCGGCCACCGTCAGGCCGGGGATCGAGGTGGGCCCCCGCACCACGAGGGTGGGGGGCGCCGGGATCCCCTTGTCCTCCTCCTTGCGCTGCCAGCGGACCACGCGGCCGGTGATCACCGCTACCTGGTGGTCCGGCGACCCTTCCTCCGGGTCGACCCGGGCGGGGATGCGGGTGATGAAGCTCGCGGAGCCCTCCACGTCCCGGTACTGGTACTCGTAGAGCACGCGGTAGGTGACCGTCTTGCGCCAGACGTGGGTGTCCTGATCCTCGACGGGAACGGAGAAATCGGGGCCGTCGATCCGGAGGAACCCGGCGGCGCGCAGCCCGTCGCGGGCAGCGAGCAGGGTGCCGTGCAGCTCCAGGGCGGCGGTGTCGGCCTCGTCCGGCAGATCCCGTGTGATCTCGAAGAACACGCCCGCGTCGAGCCGCCCTCCCTTGAGGGCCACGGGGACGATGGAGCCGAAGACATCCACGCCGCGCCAGTTCGCCAGGCCCACGGGACGCTCCCGCACGCTGGCGAGCCGCGCCCGGTTGGGAAGGACATCGCCTTCCAGAAGCCCGAGCATCGTGGTGATCACGTCGTTGAGTTGGGGTGCCCCGTTGCCTTGGATGTCCAATGTCGTATCGCTCCAGGGACCGCAGGAATCCGGTCGTCTAGAGCGTTGGGCGGAGGGAGAACTTGAAAAGTTACAGGATCACCAAGAGACCCCGGATCGGGGTTGACGCCGGCTAGCGCCCGGTGGTATAAATGCCCGTCGCACCTCTGCGCGGTGCGACTTCGTTTTTTTCAACCGAACAGCATCGAGGAACTATGGCGAACACGAAGTCTGCCGAGAAGCGGCACCGTCAGAACCTGCAGCAGCGGGCGCGCAACCGGGCTCATCGCTCGCGCCTCCGCACCGCGATCAAGAACCTCCGCGCCGCCATGTCCAGTGGCGACGCCGCGGCAGCCGAGGCCCTGCTGCCCACGACCTTCAGCGTGATCGACAAGATCGCCCAGAAGAAGATCATCCACCGGAACGCCGCCTCGCGCTACAAGTCCCGCCTCGCCCACCGCGTCGCCGAGATGAAGCAGGCGGCGTAAGCCGCCCCCCCAGGCGCCATCCGATTCCGCCCGGACCCCCCCAGGGCTCACGGGCGGGCTGCGCTTTCTAGAACCCCTCCAGCAGATCGCTCACCATCGTCTCCGCGAACTTCTCCGCGGCCTCTTCGATGGCCACGTCCTCGCGGTCGAAGTAAGCGGTCTCGGTAGCCTCGACTTCGTAGCTCTCGCGGAAGACGTAGCGGTCGTTGCTCCAGATCACCTCGTCGGAGCCGACACGCTTGAAGGCGATCTGGGCCAGGACCACGATCTCGTACTGCGTGGCGCGGCCGGAAGTGTCGAACGTCACCGGCCGGACGTCGAAGCCCACCACCGTGCCGGAGAGCTCGGCGTCCGCCCCCTCGGCGGCTCCCACCACCGAGAAGCGGTTGCGCGTCACCATCTCGTCCGCGATGGCGCGGGTCAGGGCCTGCTCCACCTGCGTACGCTGGGTCTGGTTCACCAGCGGGCGGATGTAGACCTCCCGGACGTCTTCCGGGACGTTGCTGCTCGCCCGCCCTACCAAGGCGTAGCCGCAGCCGGTCAGGCTCAATAGAAGAAGGCCGAGGGCGGCAGGGCGTTTAGGGTTCATGCGGACCTCCGGGTCACCAGGTTGATCAACCGGCCGGGGACCACCACGGCCTTGGCCAGCTCGCGGCCGGCCAGATGCTCCCGCACCTTGGAGCTCGCCAGGGCGGCCTCCCTCACCTCGCGGTCCCCCGCGCCGGCGTCGACCTCGACCCGGTCGCGGAGCTTGCCGTCCACCTGCACCACGAACTCGATGCGCGCGCGGCGGAGCTTCGCTTCATCGTACTCCGGCCAGGACGTGTCGAGGAGCCCTTCGACGTGATTCATCCGTTCCCAGAGCTCCTCGGTCATGTGCGGAGCCATGGGGTGCAGGAGCTGCAACAGGGTCTCATAGGTCCTCTCGCACTGCAGGCGAGTCGCGGTCAGGTCGTCCAGCGCCCGGGCCAGGGAGTTGGACAGCTCCATCAACGCCGCCACCGCGGTGTTGAACGAGAAGCGCTCGAAGCTGTGCGTCACCCGCTGGATCGTGGCGTGGCGCTCGCGCTCGAGCTCGGCGTCGGACGGCCCGATCGGCGGCGCGTCCGGGATCTTCTCGGCGATCCGCCAGACGCGCAGGAGAAAGCGCCATGCGCCCGCGACCGCCTCATCGTTCCACTCGGCTTCCTTTTCCGGCGGGCCGAGGAAGAGGGTATAGACGCGCTCCGTGTCCGCCCCCATCTCCTCGATCAGCTCGTCCGGCGAGACCGTGTTCCCCCGCGACTTGGACATCTTCTCGATCCGCCCGGACTTCTCCGACAGGCGGGTGATCATCCCCTGGTTGAACAGGTCCTTGAACGGCTCCTCGAAGCTGACCAGGCCCATGTCGTGGAGCACCCGGCAGATGAAGCGGGCGTAGAGCAGGTGGAGGATGGCGTGCTCGATGCCGCCGATATATTGGTCGACCGGCGCCCACTTTTTCGCCAGCTCGGGATCGAAGATGCGGTTGAGGTCCCGCGCCGAGAGGAAGCGCAGGTAGTACCAGGAGCTGTCCACGAAGGTGTCCATCGTGTCCGTCTCCCGGCGCGCCGGCTTCCTGCACTTGGGGCAGGCGGTCTCGACGAACCCCTTGTGGCGGGCGAGCGGGTTGCCCTCGCGGCCGGTCAGCTCCACGTCGTAGGGCAGCTCCACCGGGAGCTGGTCGTCGGGGACCGGCACGACGCCGCACTTCTCGCAGTAGACCACGGGGATCGGCGTCCCCCAGTAGCGCTGGCGGGAAATCAGCCAGTCGCGGAGGCGGTAGGTCACCTTGGAGCGGCCGAAGCCCTTCTCCCCGATCCATTCGACGAACTTCCGCACCGTCTCGGACGACGACTCCAGCCCGTCGAACGGGGCAGCATTGCGGATCACCCCTCGGTGCGGATTCGCTTCCATCAGCTCAGCATCCTCTTCCACATAGACCAAGCGGATGGCGAGCCCCTCCTGGCGGGCGAAGGCGAAGTCCCGGGCGTCGTGGGCGGGCACGCCCATGACCGCGCCGGTGCCGTAGTCGGGCAGGACGTAGTTGGCGATCCAGATCGGGACGGGCTCGCCGGTCGCGGGGTTGACCGCCTTGCGGCCGGTGTCCCTCCCCTCCTTCGGAGTCCCCTCCCCTTCCCGCTGAATGCGGGGAGTGTTGCGGATGCTCTCAATCCACTCTTCCAGCTCCGGCCGGTCGGGATGCTTCTCGATCAGCTTCGGAACCAGCGGGTGCTCGGGCGCGAGGACCAGGAAGGTGGCGCCGTGAATCGTGTCCGGCCGAGTGGTGAAGACGGTGATCTTCTTCTTGAACCCTTGGACGGGGAAGTCGATCTCGGCGCCCTCGGAGCGGCCGATCCAGTTGCGCTGCATCACTTTGACCTTCTCGGGCCAGCCCTCGAGGCCGTCGAGCCCGGCGAGCAGGCGCTCGGCAAAATCCGTGATGCGGAAGAACCACTGCTCCAGGTCGCGCTGGACGACCGGGGTGCCGCAGCGCTCGCAGGCGCCCTCGACCACCTGCTCGTTGGCGAGCACGGTCTGGCAGCCCGGGCACCAGTTGACTGGGGCCTTCTTCTTGTAGGCCAGCCCCTTCTCCAGCATGCGCAGGAAGAGCCACTGGTTCCAGCGGTAGTACTCGGGGGTGCAGGAGGCGAGCTCCTTGCTCCAGTCGTAGAGAATCCCCCAGCGCTTGAACTGCTCCTTCATGACCTTGATGTTGCCGAAGGTCCAGTCCTTGGGATGGACGCCGCGCTGGATGGCGGCATTCTCGGCGGGCAGGCCGAAGGCATCCCAGCCCATGGGGTTGAAAGCCCGCTTGCCGTTCATGCGCAGGTAGCGGTAGAGGGCGTCGCCGAGGATGTAGTTGCGCCCGTGCCCGACGTGGAGGCGGTCCCCCGAGGGATAGGGGAACATCATGAGCATGTAGTACTTCTGCCGCGCCTGGCGGAGATCGACCTCGGCGGTCCGCTGCTTCTCCCACCGGTCCTGCCATTTGGCCTCGACGGCCTTATGGTCATATTGGGTTGTTAGGCCCATCAGGTAAGGCTGCCAGGGAAAGTGTGCTGCTTGAGGAGCCCGTCGAGGAGACCGTTGACGAACCGCCCGGACTGCTCGGAGCCGAACTTCTTGGCCAGCTCGATGGCCTCGTCCACGATCACGAGCTTGGGCGTGTCGGTCTCGTAGAGCATCTCGAAGACGGCCAGGCGCAGGACGTTGCGGTCCACCGGCGGCATGCGCTCCAGGCGCCAGTTGTCCGCCTGCTCGCGGATGAGGGCGTCGACCTGCTCGCGGTTGTCGAGGGTCCCTTTCACCAACCCCTGGGCGAAGGCGAACGCCTCGTCGGCCTGGCGCTTGCGCCGCATGTACTCGGCCCTCTCCTCTTCACGGGTCGGCGGCTCCTGCCCGTCCTTCTGCTTCTCCCCCAGCTCCTCCCGCGTCAGATACTCGGCCAGGTCGAAGTTATGGAAGATCTGGGGCAGAGGGCTGCCGCCCAGGTCGCTCTGGTAGAGCATCTGGACCGCCATTTCCCGGGATATACGACGTCGTGCCGGATTCATCGCCTCGCCTCAAAAGACCCCGTGGGGGACGGGGATCTCCCACCGATTACCCAGACGCAGATTCGATGCTGATCGGGGGGAACGCCCGGGCCGCCCATGGCCCGGAGCCCGGCAATCATAGCCGGCCCGGGACCGCTCCGCTAGGAGGAATGCAGCTGGGCGAAAAGATCGGCCATCTCCAGGGCCGCGAGGGCGGCCTCCCACCCCTTGTTGCCGGCCTTGCCGCCGGCCCGCTCCTCCGCCTGCTGGGACGTATCGCAGGTGAGGATGCCGAAGCCGACCGGGATGCGGTGGCGCCTGGGGAGGGACGCGAGGCCGCGGCTGCACGAGGAACAGATGTAGTCGAAGTGCGGGGTCTCGCCGCGGATCACCACCCCGAGGGCGACGATGGCGTCGAATTTGGGCTCGGCGGCGGCCAGCTCCTCGGCCGCCTGCGGGATCTCCCACGCGCCGGGCACCCGGACAACGGTGATGTCGTCCGCCCCGTGACGGCGCAGGCAGTCCACCGCGCCGGAGACCAGCAGCTCGACGATGCGGGAGTTGAAACGCGACGCCACGATCGCAAACCGCCGGCCGGCGGCGCTCAACGATCCCTGGATCTCTCGAATCTCGCTCATAGGATGCGTCCTCTAAAGCAGGGCTATTAGAACAAAGCCATGGCGCTCCGCGCCATCTGCCGCAGGAAGAGCCCGTAGGGACGGGCGAGGAAAATCTTGATGAGAATATCCGCCGCGATGCCGGCCGCGGCCAGGGCCATCAACCGGTACTCTAGCCTATCGAACGGCCACGCCTTGCGGATCAGGAGCGGCCGGGCGAACACCGCGCCGAACAGGACGAACGCGCACACCCGGATCACGGACCAGGGGACCCAGGCGGCCAGGGACCCCAGGAAGGGATGTCCGCTCGCCGCGGCGTAGCTCCCGACGAAGTAGCTCATATAGGCAGTGAGGATCGCGCCCAGGACCAGCCCGAGGTAGCCGCCGCTCGCCCAGGTGAGAAGCAGGAAGACAGTCAGATGGAGCAGGTGCTCGGGGAGGAACTGGCGCCACTCGTTCTCCTTGCCCTCGCCGGTCGCGATCCAGCCGAACATCTCCTGGCGGTAGCGCTCGCCCGCGACGATTCCCTCGCCCGCGGCCTCCGGCATCAGAAAGACCAGGAGGATCACCCCCGTGCTCAGGAGCAGCGCCCAGAGGATGCCGAGCCGCCAGGCGCCCCAGTAGTCGCGCTCCCGCACCCGGCCTGCGAAGGAGGGATAAACCGTCAGCGGCGAGAGCAGGCCCAGCAGCCAGCCGCCGCCCGGCAGCAGCACCAGGAGCGGCAGGAAGAGGGTAAGCGGGAGGAGCCAGATCCTTTTCAAAGAGCGCCTCCCGCGGGGCCGAGATGGATCTCTTCCATCAGGGTCGAGGGATCGGCGTCGAGGGCGAAGCCCACGGCGCGGGCGACCTCGGACGGCGGCACCATCTTCGAGCGGTCCCACTTGCCCGGCGCCGTGTCCCAGATGGGCGTGTCGGTGGCGCCCGGGTAGAGCGCGGTGATGCGGATGCCCGTCCCGGCCAGCTCCTCGCGCAGGGCGGCCACGAGCCCGGCCAGCCCCCACTTGCTGGCGCAGTACGCGGTCCATCCCGGGAAGCCCCGGCGCGCCGCCACGGAAAGGATCGGGAAGATCCACCCCCGTCCCCGCCCCTTCATGCCGGGAAGGAAGGCGCGGACCACGAGCGCCGTGCCGGTGAGGTTGACGTCCACGGTCTCGGCGAAAGCCTCGGGAGTCAGATCGACCAGGGGGGAGATGTGAGCGACCCCCGCGGCCGGGACGATCACCTCGGCCGCCGCCCAGCGGGAGTGGATTTGATCCGCGGCCTGGTGGAGCCGGGAAGCGTCGCGGACGTCGCAGACCAGGGCGAGACCGTCGGCCCCGGACTCCTCCAGGGTCTGACGGAGCGGCTCCTCGCGCCGGCCGAGCAGAGCGAGGTCAAACCCGCGGCGTCCGAGCTCCAGCGCGATCTCGCGGCCGATGCCGGTCCCGCCTCCGGTTACTACCGCCAAACCCTGAGTTTTAGGAGACATGAGAGAAATGATCCCGGCGCGGGAACATACCACAAGCCCCGGCTGCTCACTCGCGCAAGGCAACCACCGCGGCGAGCTCCTCGAAGCTCATGGGCTTGCTCAGGTAGTCGTCCATGCCCGCTGCGAGGCAGCGCTCGCGGTCCCCTTCCAGAGTCGCCGCGGTGAGGGCGACCATCCGGGGATGGCTCCCGTAACGGGTCCGCACCCGGCGAGCCACCTCGAAGCCGTCCATTCCCGGCATCTGCACGTCGAGCAGGAGGAGGTCGTAGCGCTTTTCTTCGAGGGCCTCGAGCGCCGCTTCGCCGCTGGCGACGGTATCGGGGGCATAGCCGAGGCCGACGAGGCATGCGTGCAACAACTGCCGGCTCACCGGATCGTCCTCCACGATCAGGATGGAGGGACATACCGCGGGTGAGCCGGCGGGCACGGCCTCCAGGCCGGGTGCGAGAACGCGAAGGATCGCGGCCGCGAGGCGGCTCGGCCGGACGGGACGGAGCAGGACGGGCTCCGAAGAGTCAGCCGTCGCCTCCGGCGGCACGAGCCGTATCCAGGGGATCGCGCCGACGGGCTCCGCGGCAATGTCGCGAATGCCGCGAATGCCGAACGCGAAGTCATGATCGGCCCCCTCTGCCCGGCCGCAGGACGAAGACACCACGGCGCCCCAGGATCGAAGCTGCCTCTCTATCGCCTCCAGGGTCTGGCCGGAAAGGCCGGCGAGCAGGACGAGCCGTCCATCCAGACGGATGCCCGCGGGAGTATTTGCCTCAGGATGGGCCTCAGGATGGGTAACGGAAGGGTCCAGATCGAGCCGGACCGTCGCCGTGAAGGTCGAACCCCTTCCGAGCTCGCTTTCCACACTCAACGTCCCTTGCATCCAGGAGCACAGCCGGCTGGCGATCGCCAGCCCGAGCCCGGCGCCGCCGTAGCGCCTCGCGAACGACGCGTCCACCTGCTCGAAGGGCTGGAAGATCCGCGACAGGTTCTCGGGAGCGATCCCGATGCCGGTGTCGGAGACCTCCAGGTCGACGGCGAGGCGGTTTTCCTCGGCGCGGGCGCAGACCTTGGCCAGGACGCCGCCCGACGCGGTGAACTTGATCGCGTTGGCGAGCAGGTTGGCGGCGATCTCGCGCACGCGCATCCGGTCGCCGATCGCACGGCGGCAGGCGGCGGTGTCGATCGCGAGCGCCAGATCGAGACCCTTGGCCGCGGCCTCGGGAGCCACCAGCTCGATGGCCTCCTCGAAACAGTCGGGCACCCAGAACGGCTCGGCCGCCAGCGTGAGCTTGTCCCGGTCGCTCTGCGAAAGGTCGAGAACCTGGTTGACGAGCGACAGCAGAGTCTCGCCGCTGCTCCGGATGATCCCGAGGAACTCGCGCTGGCGGGGATCGAGCGTCGAATCGAGCAGGAGGCTGGAGAAGCCCAGAACGCCGTTGAGCGGCGTGCGCAGCTCGTGGCTCATGGTGGCCAGGAACGCCTCCTTGGCCTCCGCGGCGCGGCGCGCCTCGCGCGCGTGGTGCTCGGCTTCGAGCTGCGCCTGCTCGGCCCGCCGGCGCGCAGTATCGGCCTGGTCGCGCGCAGCGTCGGCCTCCTGCCGCAGCGCCGCCTGCCGCTCCGCCGCCTCCGCGAGGCTCCGGTTGGCCAGCGACAGCTCGGCCGCCCGCCGTTCGAGGCGCCGGCTCCACCAGCGCAGGCCGCCGTAGAGCGTCAGAACGGCGGCGGCGGCGAGGAGCGAGCGGAACCAGGCCGTCTCGTAGAAATGAGGGCGCAACCGGAACGCGAGCGCTGCCGGCGCGCTCCAGGCGCCGCCGTCGTCGTGGAGGGCCTGGACCTCGAAACCGTACGAGCCGGGGCTGAGACGGGTGTAGAACGCCGACCGGCGGTGTCCGGCCTCGATCCAGGCCTTGTCGTAACCTGCCAGGCGATAGCGGAAGCTCGTGCCCGCGGCTTCGTCGAGACCGAGAGCGGTGAACTGGATCTCGACGTCGCCGCGGCCGGGCGCGAGATCGAGCAGTGTCTCCCGGGGGTCCGGGGGGAGCGGCAAGGAACGGCCGTCCACGACGACCGTCTCGAAGGCGGGCGAGGGCGGAATGGGCCGCGCGAGCCGCGCGGGATCGACCGAGACTACGCCGGAACCGGTCGCGAACCAGACGCGCCCATCGCGGGTCCGCGTTCCGGAAGGCTGCCCGGTGCCGGCGCACTCCCCCTCGCCCATGCCGTCCCCAAGGCCAAAGCGCCGCAGCTCGACGCGCTC
>DASUNJ010000398.1:0-3727 GCA_036277235.1 Thermoanaerobaculia bacterium
GCCCAGCGCGCCTGAGGCGCCGGCTACGAAGATCTTCATGACTGCTCCTTTCGTCTCATTTACCCTTCAAGACGAGATAGAACCGCCTCCTGTGACAGTGCTCAGGGCGTACGTCGTCGGCCGAACAACCTCACATGCCAACGCGCCGGATGAGCGAAAGCTCTCTGCGGCGGGCTGATGTTCCGACGAACCTGGTGACTCTCCGCTGGGGCAAGAAACGGGGCAAGGTGCTCCACAGATTCCAGCCGATCTAGATCTCGCGAAAACCGCTTGAAACCGTGCCCCACGTAGCTCAGCGGGACCCCGGGCTCGGGCTCATAGTCGGACCGTCCGTGTAGAAAACCCGACAGTCATAGGGTTTCCCTTGCTAAGTCCGTGCTCCCAGCCCTCTGCGCGACCCCACGGTCAGGGTAGCGCGACGCGGATACCCCGGGTCGGTTCCAGGCCTAGCGCCGGTCTCCATAAGACCGGGTTATCGCGACGTAGATCCGGGCCAGGCCCCAGCAGCGGCTCCCAGACGGGGTGCTCGCAGTTGATCATCTCGCCCGCGCGTGGCTTCCTCGGCCTCGGTTTCGTGGCTTCGCTCGCTTGCCGGTATGCCGCGATCGTCCCCGGTGGAGCGGAGAGGAACACGACATGTTTGCGCGGAATCTTGGGTCGCCTGCGCGAGCGATAACGACCACGGGGGTCGCCGCTAGCCGCGATAGGTTGCGCGACCACGGAGCCGATCGCTGTGGCCAACATCGACAAGCCGAACTTTGATGAGCCGCGCGAGCGGGAGGGCTTCCGGGTGCGCCGGGCGCGGATCGGTCACCAGCTGGGGACCGAGCGGATCGGGATCAGCCTCTGGGAGCTGCCGCCGGGGCAGAAGGCCTACCCGTACCACTTCCACCTGGCCGAGGAAGAGGTGCTGATCGTGCTCGCGGGCACGCCCTCGCTGCGGACTCCGGCAGGGTCACAGACGCTCTCCACGGGGGACGTGATCCGCTTTCCCACCGGCGAGCAGGGCGCCCACCAGGTCTGGAACGAGGGCGAAGAGCTGGTCCGCCTGCTCGCGGTCAGCACCCACGGGACCCCCGACGTCGTCATCTATCCCGACTCGAACAAGCTCAGCGCGGCCGAGCGGCTGCCCGAGTCCGACGGGCGCAAGCACTACTTCCGGATCGAGGACGAGGTCGACTACTGGGAGGGCGAGCAGGCCTGAGGTGTCGTGACGGCTTCACCCGCTCGGCGGCAACTACTGGGGCAAGAAATGGGGCAAGAAGCCCCACAGATCCCAGCCGAGTCCAGCCGATCTCGATCTCGCGAAAACCGCTTGAAGCCGTGCCCCACGTAGTCCAGCGGGTCTCAGATTCGGGCTCATAATAGGACCGTCCTTGTGGGAACCCGATGGTCAACGTTCCCTCTGCTGACTCTCACACGGGGGTCGCACCGGTGCCGCCGCATCTGGGCACGAGACGAAGAGCGCTGATCTAAGCAGGCCAGAGGCCGAGCGAGCTGAAGCGCCCAGGAAGTCTACAATCTCACTGGCCAGGAAACCGAGCGTTTATGTGAGGTAGAGGCGCAGATCGTCGTAGTCCACGCGGCCGGTCGGAGGACAGCCCTGTCAGGCAAGAGGCATAGCGAAAAGACGCGACTGTGGCGGCCGCGGAGCATGAAGCTTCTCCTGGCAGCGACTTGCGCCACCGGTGCTGCCGTTCTGGGCCTTTGCTCACCCGCATCAGCGATCACGCGCTCGGGCACCCTTCAAGCGACCGTGATCGACAACTTCCGGACCGACGAGTCGACCACCAGGTACAGCCTGGAGTCCGGCGAGAAGGAGACTCCGCTGCGGCCGACCGAACTTGCGGCGGAACCGGGGGATCGGGTCGTGGTCACCGGCGAAATGCGAGACGGCCGGCTGGTAGGCGAGGTCGAGGAGACCGTAAGCAGCCAGGCGAGCCCCTTGGCGGGAGCCCGCAAAGTCGCCGTGATCCTGTTCACTCTCCCCGGCGATTCCGGCCATTCCTGGACCCAGGAACAGGCGCGGTCGAGGGTCTTCACCGCGTCCAACTCGGTCAGCGCTTTCTACGAGGAGGAGTCCTACGGCCAGATCTCCCTGACGGGCAAGCTGCGTGCCGACGGGGACGTGTTCGGGCCGTTCGCCCTCAGCGGCTCCACGGCTGGCTGTCCCTATACGACCTGGAACGACGAAGCCGATCAGGCGGCGGCTAGCGCCGGGGTCGACCTCTCCGGCTATCAGCACATCATCTACATCTTCCCCTTGAAGAGCGCCTGCCAGTGGGGGGGAATCGCGGATCTGGGTGGGAGCCGCATCAACATCAACGGAAACTCCTTCGGTGACGCCCCCACTAGGACCATCGCACACGAGTTCGGCCACAACTTCGGCCTCCAGCACGCCGGGAGCTGGACGTGCACCTCCGGCGGCGTGAGGGTCCAGATCAGCAAGACCTGCACGATCAGCGAGTACGGCGACCCCTTCGACACGATGGGCAACGTCTACAGGCACAACAACGGATGGAATCTGGCCAAGCTCGGCCTCTTTGCCTCGGAGAACATCGAAACGGTGACGGAGTCGGGGACCTACTCTCTGCGGTCCGCTTTCACACCCACGACCCAACCGACGGTGCTGCGCATTCCTCGGGCCTACGCGGCCAGCAACAACAACATCACGTCCTGGTACTACCTCGAGATCAGGCAGACCGGAGGCATCTTCGAGAACGTCTCCGACGCCTCGATGACGGGCGTGTCGATCCGAGCGACGGCGGAGTTCAACTCGCCGGAGACCCTGCTGCTCGACGCCAACCCAGCGACGTCCAGCTTCATCGACGCGCCGCTGAAAGTCGGGCAGACGTTCGACGGAGGGCCCGTGCAGATCAATACCCTGTCGGCGGGAAGTGGCCAGGCGTCTGTGGAAGTCCAGGTCGACACCGAGCCGCCGAGCCCCCCGGAGCTGCAGGCAAACGTCAGCGCCGACGGGGTGGAACTCAGCTGGGTCAGCACCGACAACGTGGGGGTGGAGCAGTACTTCGTCTACCGCGATGGCAAGGTGGTGACTACTCGCTCAACTCCGAGCTTCCTGGATCGCTGGGCTCCAGTGGGCGATCACGATTATGTCGTCGTCGCGCGCGACGAGTCCCGAAATGAAAGCGATCCATCCGAGCCGCTGACGGTCACGGTTCCGGTCAAGTCAGGGCCGACCTGTTCGGAGGGCAAGTGCAAGTTGGCATACCGGTACTCCGGGGCCCCCGCGACCTGGACCGTTCCCCCCGGCGTGGATTCCGCCTTCGTGAACGCCGATGGCGCTGGGGGTGGCGGCATCGGCGGAGGGCCGGAGCGGTCGGGCGGAGTCGGGGCTCGGGTCTGGGCGACGCTGGAGCCGTTGGCGCCGGGGCAAGTGGCCGAGATCAGCATCGGGGGCCAGGGCAAACCCGACTCCGAGGGCGGCGGGGGCGGCTTCAACGCCGGCGGCGCCGGAGGCATCGGTGGAGGGGGCGGCGGCTACACCACGTTTGAGCTCGGCTCGACGCTCGAGGTTCTCGCGGCCGGCGGAGGTGGCGGCGGTATGGACGGAGCCAATGGCGCGCACTTGCCGCAAGGGGGCAGAGGCGGGGCCGGCGGTGCGCAGGGCTCTTTCTTCACCCGCGGCGCCAACACCAGTTCGCAGGGGGCAACGCTCCGGGGTGGGGCGGGGGGCGTCTGGGGTGGCGCGGGCGGCACGGGGGGA
>DASUNJ010000399.1:0-4574 GCA_036277235.1 Thermoanaerobaculia bacterium
GGGGGTGTAGTCCGTCAGGTTGATCCAGACGATTCCGTCAGGCATGGTCATCCCTCCTTGCCTTTCACCCAGGTTGTGGTGGTAACGAGGGAATTCTACACTTCCGGCTTGAGCCCGACCAGCTCCATGAGGAGGAGGGCGTTGGTCGTCGTGGCCACGCCCGGCCTCATCTGGTAGTCGAAGGTCATGGGCGGATCGCCGCCGGGGTGGAGCGTCTCGCGGAAGTGGACGGGACGGACGGCCTCGGCCAGCTCCGGGATCTCCGCGATCTGCAGGTCGTGGGTCGAGACCGCGCCGATCGCCCCCTGCCGCAGCAGGTGGAGGATCACCCGCCGCACCGCCACCTGCCGCTCGTGGCTGTTGGTGCCGCGGAGCACCTCGTCCAGGAGATAGAGGACAGTCCGGCCTTCCGCGTGGCATTTGTCGGCCGAGTCCACCACGCCGCGAATCCGCTTCAGCTCGGCCAGGAAGAAGGAGACGCCGTCGGCGAGCGAGTCCTCGACCAGGATGCTGGTGGCGAGGGTGACCGGCGGCATCCGCAGCTCTTCCGCGCAGACCGGCCCTCCCGCCTGCGCCAGCACCGCGTTGACTCCGATCGAGCGCAGAAGCGTGCTCTTCCCCGACATGTTCGAGCCGGTGACCAGCAGGAACGTGCCGGGAGGGCCGAGCTCGACGTCGTTCGAGACCCTCCGGTCCGCGGGCAGGAGTGGATGCCCCAATGACCTGGCGGCGAAACGGTCCTCTCCTTCCTCCACTTGCGGGAATGCCCAGCTCGGGTTGTCGTGGCGCAGCCCGGCCAGGGCGGACAGCGCCTCGAAATCGCCGAGGGCCTGAAGCCATCTCCGGACGTGGGGCCCGGCATCCCGCTGCCAGGCCTCCAGCAGATAGAGGCTGTGGAAGTCCCACAGCAGGAAGGTCTGGAGGAAGAAGTGGAGGATGCCCGAGTGGCGGGCGTCCGCGAGCCCGATGCGCCCTTGCAGGACCTTCATCCAGAGGTGGGCGGGCCGGCCCTGGGGCGCGAGGTCCACGGCAATCCGCTGGAGGAGCGAGGCCGCGTAGCTGCGCTCCGGGAGCAGCGCCAGGGCGTCGGCGTAGAGCTCAAACTCTTTCTGCCGCGCCTCCAGCCGGTCGAAGCTCGCGAGCAGCCGCGATCCGAGGACATAAGCGAGGGTGATGTTGACCATCATCAGCAGCCCCAACTGCCAGGAGGGGATGAGGGTCCCCAGAGCCGAGGCCCCGGGCGGGACGGTGTCGATCGTCGTCCCGAACCGCAGCAGGCAGTTGATCAGGGCGGCGATCGTGAGGACCGGGAGAATCCGCGTCAGCCAGACGAGCCAGGGGCGCGCGAGGAGCCAGGGGCGGTCCTCGGCCCAGGCCAGGAACTTGTCCACACTCGGAGCGTGCTTCTCCATCGGCCGTGTCCGCACCTCGAGCTGCTGCCGCAGGTCGAGCTCCGGCGCGAGCTCCGCGACCGCCTCCTGTCGCCGGACGATCTCCTCGGGAGGGGCCGGCTCCAGCAGCCATCCGGCCAGCTCGCTCTTGCCGGCAGGCGTGTGGGCGGTGCCGAGGAGCTGGAAGACCGAGGCGGGGCCGAAGAGGTCGAGATCGCGGGCCAGGGGTAGGTCATTGGGTAGGCTGGGGACGGGAAGCCCCTTCCAGTCGCGCGCGATCCGCAGCAGCGCCTCCTCGTTGATCCGGGCCAGGTCGCCCGCCCGGCGCTGGACGGCGACGATCCGGTCGTGGCGGGGGAGGATGGCCAGAAAGAGGACGAAGAAAAGAGCCGCTGCTCCGAAGCCCGCTTCCGTGGGGGAGTCCGGGTCGAACAGGACCCAGAGGAGGCAGCCGGCGAAGGCCGCGAAGAGGATTCCGCGGACGATCGAGAAGCGGAGGGAGATCCGGGCGAGGCGCCGCTCCTCCTGCTGGAAGGCGCCGCGGCGCTGGCTATAGGTTGCGGAGATCTCGGTCACGCCGCGGATCATACCCGCCAAGCGACGATCGCTCCTCATCGAGCCAGGACGGCTCGGTCTGAAGCGCTGGCCGCTCGGCTTCGAGCCACCGCCGCTCGGCTTCGAGCCATGGCCGCTCCGTTTCGAGCTGCCGTCGCTTGGCTTCTAGCCACGACCGCTAAACCTGGAGCCACGGTTGCTAGACCTGGAGCCACGGTCGCTAGACTTGGAGCGAGGGCCGCTCGGCTTCGAGCGGTGGTCGCCCGACTACTCGACGGTCACGCTTTTCGCCAGATTGCGCGGCTGGTCCACGTCGGCTCCGCGGCGTACACCCGTGAAGTAGGCGAGAAGCTGCAGCGGGATCACGTTGACGATCGGCTGGAGCAGCGGCGAGACGGTGGGGACTTCGATCACCTCGTCGCAGACTCCGCCCAGCTCCTCGGGATCGCGGTCGGTGAGGGCGATGACGACGCCGTCCCGCGCCTTGACCTCCTGCAGGTTGCTCTTCGCCTTTTCGAACACCACGTCGCTGCCGGTGGCGATGGAGACCACCGGCATCTCGTTGTCGATCAGGGCGATGGGGCCGTGCTTCATCTCGCCCGCCGGGTAGCCCTCGGCGTGGATGTAGGAGATCTCCTTGAGCTTGAGCGCGCCTTCGAGGGCGATCGGGTAGTTGATGCCGCGCCCCAGGTAGAGGAAGTTCTCGGCCCGGAAGTAGCGCCGGGCGAGCGCCTCCATGTTCTTTTCCTGGCGGCGGATCACCTCGTCCACCGCCTGCGGCAGACGGGCGAGGTCGTCCAGGTACCTGTGTTCCAGCTTGCCGGTGCGGAGCTGGCGCAGGTAGAGGGCGAGCAGGTAGAGGGCCACGAGCTGGGTGGTGAAGGCCTTGGTCGAGGCGACCCCGATCTCCGGACCGGCATGGGTGTAGATGATCCCCTCGCTGATCCGGGTGGCCTGGCTGCCTTGCACATTGCAGACGGTGAACAGATGCGCGCCCGCGTCGCGGGCCGCCTCCATGGCCGAGAGCGTGTCCGCGGTCTCGCCGGACTGGGAGATGCCCACGGCCAGCGACTTGCCGGTGACGATCGGCTTCCGGTAGCGGTACTCGGAGCCGTAATCGACCTCGACCGGGACGCGGGCGAGGTCCTCGATCATGAACTTGCCGATCAGGGCCGAGTGCCAGGAGGTGCCGCAGGCGAGGATGTGGATGCGCTCGACCGACCGCAGCTCGTCCTCGGACATCTCGATCGTGTCAAAGAG
The DNA here is from genome assembly GCA_036277235.1 of Thermoanaerobaculia bacterium. Classification (GTDB taxonomy): domain Bacteria; phylum Acidobacteriota; class Thermoanaerobaculia; order Multivoradales; family UBA5704; genus DATMER01. The sequence goes on from DASUNJ010000399.1 coordinate 3,207, forward strand.
GATCCGGGCGTTCTCGAAGTCCACGCGGCCGGCAAAGGTGTCCTGCACGGCCTGGGTCTGCTCGTGGATCTCCTTGAGCATGAAGTGCTTGTAGCCGCCCTTCTCCGCCTGGATGGGGTCCCAGGTCAGGCGCTGCACGGGGCGGTCCACCTTGTTGCCCTGGCGGTCCCAGATCTCGATGCCCGACTGCTTCAGCAGCGCCAGGTCGCCGTTCTCCAGGAAGATCACGTCCTTGGTGTGGACGAGCAGGGCGGACGGATCGGAGGCGAGGAACTGCTCCCCTTCGCAGAGGCCGATGACCAGCGGCGGACCCTGGCGGGCCGCCACGATCTCCTGGTCCTCGGACTCGGTGGTCACCGCGGCGAAGGCGTACATCCCCTCCAGCTCGCGGCAGGCCCGGGCGACCGCGTGCCGCAGGTCGGGCTCGTGATCCAGATAGGAGGAGATCAGGTTCGCCACGACCTCGGTGTCCGTGTCCGAGGTGAAGGTCCAGCCTTCGGAGATCAGCCGCTTCTTGAGCGGCAGGAAGTTCTCGATGATGCCGTTGTGGATCAGCGCGACCCGGTGCCGGGAGTCCACCATGGGGTGGGCGTTGCGCTCGCTCGGCGGACCGTGCGTGGCCCAGCGGGTGTGGCCGAGGCCATAGCGGCCGGTGAGGGGCTGCTTTTCGAGCTTCTCCTTGAGGCGGTCGAGCTTGCCTTCCGCCTTGGCGGTCTGGAACTCGCCGTCCAGGACCGCGACCACTCCGGCCGAGTCGTAGCCGCGGTACTCCAGGCGGCGAAGCCCGTCCATCAGAAGGGGCACGACCTCACGGTTGCCCACGTAGCCGACGATTCCGCACATTCAGGTTTCCTCTTCCTTTTTCTTCTTCCGCTTGCCGCGCAGGCCGCCGGCCCAGCCTTCGAGGTTCTTCTGCCGGACGCGGCCGATCGCCAGGGCGCCGGCGGGGACGTCCTTGGTGATCACCGATCCTGCCGCCGTGCTCGCCCCCTCGCCGACTCTGACCGGGGCGACGAGCATGGTGTCGCTGCCGATGAACGCGCCCGGTCCGATCTCGGTCGGGTGCTTGCTGGTGCCGTCGTAGTTACAGGTGACGACTCCGGCGCCGACGTTGGCCCCCTCCCCGATCGTGGCATCCCCGATGTAGGAGAGATGGTTCGCCTTGCTCCCCGGGCCCAGCACGGAGCTCTTGACCTCGACGAAGTTGCCCACTCGGGCACCTTGTAGCAAGCGGGATGCCGGGCGCAGCCGGGCGTAGGGGCCGACCCGGCAGGCGTCCCCCACCTCCGCCCCGTCGATCACGCTGTAGGGCTCGACCATGACGTCGTCGCCCAGCGTGCTGTCCCGGATCCAGGCCCCCTGGCGCAG
>DASUNJ010000400.1:0-4198 GCA_036277235.1 Thermoanaerobaculia bacterium
GAGGGCCAGGTTGATCGGCCCGTAGAGGGTCAGCGGCACGAAGGTCGGCAGGTCCGCCGCATACTTCTCGTTGACCGCATCCAGGCGGATCGCGTTGCGGATCGACCAGGGAGTGACGATCAGCACCCATCCCAGAGCCACCAGCGCCCACGGCCTTTTGCGTACGCCCAGCAGTCCGATTGCGATCAGGAGGACCGCCACGAGCACGGCCTCCGCCCGGGTCAGCGCCAGCATTCCCAGGAGCAATCCGAGACCGAGGGACCATGTAGGGGAGGGGTTTATCCCCTCCCGGGCGGGGGCAAGCCCCGCCCCTGCATCAGCTGAGAGTGGATGCTCGAACCGCCGGGTCCAGATCAGCAATGCCAGAAGGAGCAGGACCAGGTAGAGGCTCTCCGTGACCGGTGCGATCGAGAGGACGTACAGGCCGAAGTGGTAGACGCCCAGGAGCGCAGCGATCAGCGCGACGGTCCTCCCCAGGTAGGGCCGGACCAGGAGATAGAGTAGGCCGATCGCGACGCTTCCGAGGAGGGCGATGACCGACTTGACCGCCACGTGCGGCACCCGCGCTCCGGCCTCTCCGGCGCCCAGGAACGAGTGGACGAAGGCCAGGAACCAGGCGAAGCCGGGCGGGTGGAAGGGGACGCCCTCGTCGTAAAGCCCGCCCTCCAGCAAAGCGCGGGCGTAGCTGTAGAAGGTCTCCGAATCCCCTTCATAGAAGAAGGTGTAGGGCCAGGCGAAATCCCGGTTCGAGCGCAGGAAGACCAGCCGGTGTACCCAGGCGAGCAGGGTCAGGCCCGCGGCGATCCACAGGTCGGTCCGCCGGGGACGCTCCGGCCTCTCCTTGCGGGCCTGCCTTTCGGCGGCCCGGCGCTGTGCTCTTTTGCTCACGGAGGAGCGGAGGATAGCAGAGGAGCCGGGGGTTTAAAGGCACCCTCGGCCGAGGCCCTGAAAAACGTCCGGGGGCTCGGCTTCGGGTGCGGGATCACTCGTAATTACCAAGTGCTCCAGACCCGTGAGAGCGAGCCGCCGGGGAGCTGGTCGCTCACCCGTCGATCACCCGTCGATCACAATACTGTCGAGGTCTTCTTCGGGCTCGGGGTACCGCATGTCCAGCTTCTCCAGGGCGTCCACGAGGATCGTGGCCACGACCAGATTGCGATACCACTTCTTGTTGGCGGGCACGACATACCAGGGAGCGCCGTCCTGGCTCGTGCGGGAGAGGGCTTCCTCGTAGGCTTCCGTGAATTTCTTCCAGAGCTTGCGGTCTTCCAGGTCCCCTCTGCGGAACTTCCAGCGCTTCGTGGGATCGTCGAGACGGGCCTGGAGACGCTCTTTCTGCTCGTCCTTGTCGATGTGGAGGAAGAACTTGAGGATCGTGGTGCCCGACTCGGCGAGCAGGCGCTCGAAGTCGTTGATCTGGTCGTAGCGCGCCTTCCAGACCTTGGCCGGGGCCAGCTCCTTGACGCGCACGGCCAGCACGTCTTCGTAGTGGCTGCGGTTGAAGATGACCATCTCGCCGCGCCCCGGCACCTTGGAGTGGACACGCCAGAGGAAGTCGTGGCCGAGCTCTTCGGGGGTCGGAGCCTTGAAGGAAGCCACGCGCACGCCCACGGGGTTCACGCCGTCGAACACGTGGCGGATCGTGCCGTCCTTGCCGCTGGTGTCCATCCCCTGGAGGACGACGAGCACTTTGTGCCGGTTCTCGGCCCAGAGCATCTCCTGCAGCTCTTCCAGCCGGCCGTTCAGCTTCGCGAAGACCTCCTTGGTCTCGCTCTTGCCTCCGGGGAAGGCGGAGGTGTCTCCCGCGTCGAAGCGCGAGAGGTCGACCTGGGAACCGGGATCCACGCGGTATCTCTTCATGCCGGGAAGCTACCACCAGCCGGGCCTGTTGTTCCAGACGGAAAGGAGGGCTGTCCGATGAGCCAGGGGATCGTGCGAGCCTGCCCGTCCTGCGGGCGGAAGAACCGGGTGCTGGGATCGCGGCTGGACCAGGAGGCGCGCTGCGGAGCCTGCGGCGCTGCACTGACCCCCATCGCCGAGCCGGTCGCGATCGATCGGGGAGCCGAGCTCGACGCGCTGCTCCGGGAATCGGCCGTGCCCGTGCTGGTGGATTTCTGGGCGCCCTGGTGCGGCCCCTGCAAAACGGTGGCACCCGAGATCGCCAAGGTGGCCGAGCGCAACGCGGGCCGCATCCTGGTGGTCAAGGTCAACACCGACGTGGACCCGGCGGTCGGGACGGCGCACCGGATTCAGTCGATTCCCACGATGGCTGTCTTCGAAGGCGGCCGGGAGGTGGCCCGCACCATGGGCGCGCGGCCGGCCGCGCAGATCGAGGGGTTCTTGCAGCAGTCGCTGGGGGCGCGGGTGTGAGAGAAAGGACCTAAAGGACGAAAAGGACGTAAAGGACGCAAACGACCCGGAGCTTGTCCTTTAAGTCCTTTTGGTCCTTCAGAGACTTTCCCCCAGCCTTTTGAGATCCGCCTCCGCCGCGATGTACCCGAACGCCGACCACTGATCGCTGGCCAGAACTTGCCGGAAGGCCCTCACCGCCTCTTCCCGCCTGCCGTTGTAGAGGTGCCAGTTGCCGACGCCGTAACCGAGGGTTGCGGGGTCGAGCCCTTCCTCGGTGGCTAGGCTCAGGATCGAATCCGCCGGGATCTCCCCCTTGTACATCAGCACCAGCCAGTGGTACGCCCGGTTCTCGATCACGTCCATGTCGGTCCGGATCGGGGCGAGCAGCTCGTTCGCCTCGCCCACCCGGCCCTGGCGGCGCAGGATCATGTAGAGCCAGTGGGTGGTCGCCACCTGCATGTCGGCGTTCTTCGAGAATTTCAGGCACTCGCGGAAGGCGCGCTCCGCGTTCCCGAGGTCGCCCAGGTAGTAGTAGGCCAGGCCCAGGTGGTACCAGACGTTCGTCTGGAGCGTGCTGACCGGGGTGTTGCGGGCGTTGGGGAGGCCGTCGGGCTCGATCTCGTCAGGCTTGCCGGCGATCAGCCTGGCGGCCTTCTCCAGGTCGGCGATGGCCAGGTCGAACCTGCGGATGGAGATGTACCGGTGGCCCCGGTGGCGGAGCAGCCGCGGCTCGTCGGGGTGCTTTTCCAGTCCCCGGGTGTAGACGTCGATGGCCTCGCGGTAACGGCCGAGGTAGGCGATGCGGCGGCCGAGCCAGATCAGGGCACCGGCGTCTTCGGGATGGGCCTCGGCTTCGGCGCGGGCGGCGGCGAGCCTGGCCTCCCGGTCGGCCTGGGCTTCAGGATCGAGCGGCGGCGCCGCCAGCGGCTGGCCGAAGAGCGACACGGCCTCCGAACCGTCGCTCGCGGAAGGGGAGGGCTGAACGCGCGGGAGCTCCAGGGCGGGGACGGTCTCGGATGGAGCCGTCCGCGCACCCTGACCTCCGCAAGCTGTCAGAACGAGGAACCCGACGACGATCCAGGATCTCATCGGGCGGAAGTCTACCCGATTTGACTACTTCTTCTCGCCGCCGGAATACTTCTCGTAGGTCTCCTGGCTCTCGAAGTAGAGGACCCTGCCGTCCGGCATGGCGGCGATCACGGCGGTGGCCTTGTCGACCGGCTTGCCGGTGACGGGATCGACCGCGGTGCGCGCGGCGGCGTCCTTGGCCAGACGCTCCTTGCACATCTCGCAGCAGCCGTAATAGGTCTTGCCGTCGACGGCGATCGGGATCTGGTCCTTCTCGAAGACCTGGTTGTTCACCATGCAGACCTTCTTGGTCTCGACGCGCTTGAGCTCCTGCTTCTCACCCGCCTGAGCGACCCCGAAAGCGAGCGCGAGGAGGCAGACGAAGGCGAGGGCGAGGCGCCCCAGGTGGATCGAACGGTTCTTTTCGGGCATAATCGGGCTCCTTTACAGGTTCACGAAAGCGGATGGTATCCTCTGCCGGTCCGTCGTGCACGGCGGCCATAGCAGACAACAGGGCCAGCGCGCCCATCATTTCACCACGAAGCGGAGAGAAGAGTGGAAGAGAGAGCGATCGAAGCCAAGCCGCGCCGCCTGAACTGGACCAACATGCTGTTCCTCCTCGGAACCCTCGCCGTCGCTGCCGTCGGCACGCCCTGGTATCTGTGGAAGTTTGGTTTCGGTCTTCCCGAGTGGCTGACGTTCTTCGTCCTCTTGATCGGGACCGGCCTCTCCGTCACGGCCGGCTACCACCGGCTCTTCGCCCACAAGACCTACCAGG
>DASUNJ010000401.1:0-12882 GCA_036277235.1 Thermoanaerobaculia bacterium
CCTCGGACGGGTCGGGCAGCGGTACGAGCAGGACCAGCTTGTGATCGGCCGCGGCCGCGGTCACCGCGTCGGTCAGGTAGAGCTCCCCCTGGGCGTTCTCGGTGCCAATCTGGCGCAGGTAGTCGAAGATCTGGGGTGCCGGCAGGGCATAGAGGCCGGCGTTGACGCGCTTGACCGCGAGCTCCTCGGGGGACGCGTCGGAGGCTTCGACGATGCGCCGCAGCGCGCCATAGCCTCCGGCGAGCACCCGGCCGAGCGAGCCCGGCTCGTCGAGCTCGGCCACGGCCATCGCCCCCCAGCCCGCCGCGGCACCGGCCGTGAGCGCCTCCAGGGTGGCGTGGCTGACCAGGGGCACGTCGCCGGAGAGGACCAGCAGGTTGGCCTCCCCCGGGATGTGCGGCTCCGCCTGCATCAGGGCGTGCCCGGTCCCTTTCTGATCTTCCTGGAGCACCCACTGGATGTCGTCGCCGTCGATCTCCTTCATCACCTGATCCGCGCCGTGGCCGACGATCACCAGGATGCGCTCGCAGCCGGCGGTGCGCGCGGTCTCGATCACCCAGGAGAGGAGCGGCCGGCCGGCGGCGTAGTGGAGGACCTTGGGCAGGGTGGACCGCATGCGGGTCCCCTTGCCGGCGGCGAGGACGACGGCGACTCGAGGTCGGGGGCTAGACATGGTCGAGCAGCTCCATTACCGCTTCGGCGAGCTTGGGAGGATCGTGGCGGATGAATTCGTCTCCGGGCGCGAGCAGGTCGGCCTCGACCACCCGGATGCCCAGGGCCTCGACCTCCGCCCGGTCGATGAGCACGGGCTCGGAGCCTGTTTCCGCATAATGCTCCAGCAGCTGGCCGGGGATCTCGGAGGAGCTGACCAGGACGTCGTCGACCAGTCCGCGGCCGGCCAGGCGCTCGATCGCGCGCAGGTGGTCGAGGCCTGTCATGCCGTCGGTCTCTCCGGGCTGGGTCATCAGGTTGAGCAGGAGCACGGTCCGTGCCGGGCTCTTGTTAACCGCCTGGCGGATGCCCGGGATCAGAAGGTTGGGGAGGATCGACGTGTAGAGCGAGCCTGGGCCGAGCAGGATCAGGTCGGCCTTCTCCAGGGCGGTGACGGCCGGCGGAAAGGCCGGAGGAGCCGGCGGGTCGAGCTCCAGGCGCTCGATGGCCTCGCCCGACGTGCCGATCGCCGACTCCCCTTCGTAGACCCGGCCCGAGGCGCCGCGGGCGCGCAGGCGTACGTCCTGAACGGTGGCCGGGCAGATCTTGCCGCGCACCGAGAGGATCGACTCGGCGGTGAGGATCGCCTGGTGGAAGTCGCCGGTGATGCCGGTGAGCGCGGTCAGGAACAGGTTGCCGAACGAGTGGCCGAGCAGGCCGTCGCCGTTGGGGAAGCGGTACTGGAAGAGGCGCGCCAGGAGGGCCTCGTCGTCGGCGAGGGCCACGAGGCAGTTGCGGATGTCGCCCGGGGGGAGGACGCCGAACTCGCGGCGCAACCGGCCGGAAGAGCCGCCGTCGTCCGTGACCGTGACCACGCCGGTGAGCTGGCGCAGCCGGTCGGACCCGGTGTAGTGCTTGAGCCCGCGCAGCAGGGCGGACAGGCCGGTGCCGCCGCCCACCGCGACCAGCCGCTTCCCCTCGCCGCGGCGCTTTTCGGGCTCAGGAGAGTCCGAAGAGCTGGCGGTGGTCGCGGTCTTTGCGGAGCTCGGCGAAGTCGGGGTCGTGGAAGGCATGGACGCGGTTTTTGGGGTTGAGCTCGATGGCCCGCGACAGCGCCTGCACGGCCTCCTCGATCCGGCCCTCGGCCGCGTGGATCGACGCCGCGAGGTAGGCGAAGCGCTCATCCTTCTGGTCGCGGCCTCCCTGGCGGCAGCTCTCCAGGGCGGTCGCGGCGTCCCCCCGGTTCTTCTCGAAGACGGCCCGCAGGAAGGGATCCGCTTCCTCCTCCTTCGCCTTGTCCAGCTTCTGGCGCGAGGCGGCGAGGTACTGGCGGGCGCGGGCGGAGAGGTCGGGGCGGTCGCTCTCGGCGAGCACGCTCTCGAGCAGCTTGGCGGCCTTGGCCCAATCCTTCTTGTGGAAGGCGTCCAGGGCCTTGGTGAAGGCGTCGAGCGCCGGATCGATGGCGGCGGCCGCCTTGGCGGTGGCACGCGCTTTCGACGACAGCGTCTCCGTCTTCTCGATCTTCTCTGTCTTCTCTGCCTTTTCCGGCTGGGCTTTCGGCCGAGGCTTGGCCATGGGGTCGTCCCTCAGCGTTTCTTGAGCTCGATCAGGATCTGTTTGGCCACGGACTTCAGGGTGTCGAACACCCCGACGCCCGTGGTGGCGACGGCCTCGAAGGTGGGCTCCCGCTTGAAGTTGAGGGTGCGGTACATCTCGTCTACCGGCACCACGTTCGCGAGGTCCCGCTTGTTGAACTGTAGGGCGTACGGGATCGTCGAAAGGTCGAAGCCGTGCTCCTTCAGGTTCTGCTCCAGGTTCCGGATGGATTCGATGTTCGCCTCCATCCGCTCCTCCTGGCTGTCGGCGACGAAGATGACGCCGTCGACGCCCTTGAGGATCAGCTTGCGGCTGGCATCGTAGAACACCTGGCCCGGCACGGTGTAGAGGTGGAACCGGGTGGTGAAGCCGCGGATGCTGCCCAGGTCGAGGGGGAGGAAGTCGAAGAACAGCGTGCGATCCGCCTCGGTGGCCAGCGAGATCATCTTGCCTTTCGATTCCGGCGCGGTCTTGTTGTAGATGTACTGCAGGTTCGTCGTCTTCCCGCACAGGCCGGGACCGTAGTAGACGATCTTGCAGTTGATCTCTTTGCTGGCGTAGTTGATGAAAGTCATCTTGGCTGCCTTGCTCCGTTCCTCACCGGACCGCCGGGGTGCCTTGCGCGCCAGCCTGCCGGCGTGCCCACCCGCCTGCGATCTCTGCGGCTACTCGCCGAAGAGCGCGTCGATGTCGTCGTCGGTGATCTCGGAAAAGGGGCTCGCGTGTGCCGTTCCGGCTCCTCGTTCACTCTTCTGCAACATCATCTCGAAGATCTTCTCCAGGTCGACGCTGGCGCGCTTGACGCGCAGGCGGACCAGGCCGAGCGACGAACGGTCGTCGAAGATGACCACCAGGATCGCCCGCTTGGCCACGATCGAGATGTGGATATGGTCCTGCTGGCCCTCGTGGAACAGCACCGAGAACTCGCGCTCGCCGATCAGCTTCGCGAGGCCGTCGGTGGCGGCCACGTTGCCGGCGGTGAGGGAGGCGAGGGAGGTGGTGTCGAACTGGTCGACCTCACCTGCCGAGGCGATCTGCTGGCCGTTCTTGTCGATCAGGAACACGGCCTTGGCATTGGCCTCCTGACGAAGACGGCGCAGGGCCTCTTCCAGATGCTTGAATTCCTCTTCGTACAGCACGAAGTCGGCTGAGGACATAGCTAACCTTTCCGGACCGCGCGAAGATACACTATCGCACCCCGTCCGTCAAAGCGCTGATTCCACGTCAGTTGCCCTCAGCCTGCGAGCAGGCGGAGCTCCCTCTAACGGAACAGGCGCCAACCTCCGAGGATATCGGCCTCGGCAATGACCAACTCTTCGCCTTCCACCGCGTGGCGCAGCGGGACCGGGTTGCACCCGCCGCCGCCGGCATTCACCTCCGCGAGCCGGAAGGATTTGTCGCACTTGTTGCAGACCAGCCATTCCCCCTCGTGCCGGTATCCCCGCTTCGTCTTGGCACAGGACTCGTTGGCGTCGAAGGCCACCTGCAAGTGCCCGACGGGATCGCGGCCGACGAAGAACCGGACCTCCTGGTTCCCCGTGTTCAGGAACTGGTAGAAGCGGACCTGCTGAGGCTCGAGCCCCGCGAGGCTGACCCGGACGTTGCCGTCGCGGCCGGGCGAAACCCTCTCGCTGTCGCTGCCGCGCCGGCTCTCGAAGACGTAATCTGCCGTCAGAACGGCGGCTACGAAGAGCAGGACAAGAAAGACTCCATGGATCGGTTTGAAACGACGCATCGCGCTATTCTGGACCATGGGAGGAGATGCGGCAAGCCCGGCGGCACCACAGCGTGGCATTTTATTCGCATGGCTCTATGCGCTCCGGTGGGCGCTGTACTGCCCACCGCGAAGTCACGAGGAGGTAGCAGCCATGAATCCGACCAAGCTCGCCCGTATCTCAGCTCTCGCCCTGGTCCTCTTCCTCTCCGCTGTCTCGGCCTTCGCCGTGCCGCCCTGCGGCTGCAACTACTGCCAGCGCTTCCCCGATCGGGATTGCAGGAACGACGGCGAGGTCATTACCTGTCTCGAGTTCCTCATCGTGGCGCTCTGCCCGCCGGCCACCTCCGCGGATGCCATGAGCTCCGAGGAGTCCTTCCTCGCGGCCATCTCGGAGCCCGCGCAGGAGCCCGCCGGCTGCCCCGCCAGGTAGCCGCCGACCCTGAAGACGCCGGCCAGGGCGGCTCCCGGCCGGCGTCCTAGAACAGCGTGTAGATGAACGGCGCCGCCGTCTGGCTGGTCACCACGAGGAGGACGACGAGTCCCAGGACCAGGATGAAGGGCACGATCCAGTACACCTTGTTCTGCTTGGCGAACTGGATGATCTCGCCGAACAGCGAGCCGAGATAGCCGAACCTGCGCATGACGTCTTCTCCTACCTAGTCGAGCTGGTAATCCTGGCGCCAGTCGCCCTTTTCCTCGAATCTGGGCTGCGCCTTCTTGTCGAGCAGGAACGAGCCGAGCACCAGGTAGTCCATCTCCGTCCGCATGAAGCAGCGGTAGGCGTCCTCCGGGGTGCAGACGATCGGCTCGCCGCGCACGTTGAAGCTGGTGTTCACGATCACTCCGTAGCCGGTCAGCTTCTCGAACTCCGAGATGATCGCATGGTAGCGCGGGCTGTCCTCCCGGCTCACGGTCTGGATGCGGGCCGAGTAGTCGACGTGGGTGATCGCGGGCACGTCCGAGCGCGGCCGGTTGACCCACTCGACGAGCGGCAGGTCCTGCTCGTCCCCCACCTTCGGCACACGCCGGGGCTCGACCACGTCCGCCACCAGCAGCATGTACGGCGACGGACGGTCGAGCTCGAAGTAGTCCGAGACCCGTTCTTCCAGCACGCTCGGAGCGAACGGCCGGAAGCTCTCCCGGAACTTGATCTTCAGATTCATGATCGACTGCATCTTCGGCGAGCGCGCGTCGCCGACGATCGAGCGGCCGCCGAGCGCCCGCGGACCGAACTCCATCCGTCCCTGGCAGAGGCCGATCACGTTTTCCGAGGCGATGAGCTGGGCGATCCGCCGCGGCCACTCTTCCGGGGACAGCTTCTCGCAGGGGTAGCCGAGGCTGTCGAGCCAGGCCTGGGTCTGCGAATCCGGAAACTCGGGACCGAGCAGCGCGCCGCGCATGGCATCCCGGCCGTTCACGGACCGCGGTTTGTCCATGGCGTTGTGCCAGACCGCCAGGGGAGCGCCCAGGGCGCCTCCGGCGTCCCCGGCCGCGGGCTGGATCCAGATGTCGTCGAAGATCCCCTCGCGCAGCAGGATGCCGTTGGCCACGCAGTTGAGGGCAACGCCTCCGGCCAGGCAGAGGTTCCGCTTGCCGGTGATCTCGCGGGCGTGCCGGGCGAGCTTGAGAACGATCTCCTCGGTGACCTCCTGGATCGACCGGGCGAGGTCCATCTCCCGCTTGGAGATGGGCGACTCCGGCTGGCGCGGCGGGCCGCCGAACAGCTCGGAGAAGCGGCCGTTCGTCATCTCCAGGCCGTCCATGTAGCCGAAGTAGTCCATGTTGAGGCGGAAGGAGCCGTCCTCGCGGACATCCACCAGCTCGCGCTTGATGATGTCCGTATAGAGGCCCTCGCCGTAGGGGGCGAGCCCCATCAGCTTGTACTCGCCGGAGTTGACCTTGAAGCCCGTGAAGTAGGTGAAGGCCGAATAGAGGAGACCGAGCGAGTGCGGAAAGGCGATCTCGCGGATCAGCCGCAGCCGGTTGCCTTCGCCCACCCCGATCGTCGTGGTGGCCCACTCGCCCACGCCGTCGAGGGTGAGCACCGCGGCCTCTTCAAAGGGGGACGGGTAGAACGCGCTCGCCGCGTGCGACTCGTGATGTTGAGAGAAGTAGATGTCCTTCCCTCCCGCGACGCCGCAGCGCTCCAGGGCCTCCTCGATCTGCGGCGGGATCCAGAGCTTCTCCTTGAGCCAGAGCGGGATGGCCTGGACGGCCGAGCGCAGGCCCCGGGGAGCGACCGCGAGGTAGGTCTCCAGGATGCGGTGGAACTTGAGCAGGGGCTTGTCGTAGAAGGCGACGCCGTCGACGTCCCCGCCAGCTTCGGCCAGGCAGTAGCGCACGGCATTGTAGGGGAACCCGGCATCGTGCTTCTTGCGCGTGAACCGCTCTTCCTGCGCCGCGGCGACGATCCGTCCCTCGTCGACCAGGCAGGCCGCGGAGTCGTGGTAGTAGCAACTGATCCCGAGGAGCTTCATCAGAACTGCTTGCGGTAGGACTCGGCGTTCCAGGTCTTTCCCTCGGTCGAAATCCAGTAGGAGGCCAGCCGCCGGTCGGGGTGCCGGGTGACGGCGAGCTTCCCGCGCAGACGCAGGAAGAGCCCGACCGGGAGGAACAGGACGTAGTAGAGCAGGGTCATGAGGAGCCAGGTCACCGCCATGCCCACGGCGTGGCCGAAGCGGTCGAGCAGGCCGGCCACCTTGCGGTACGCCGGGGGCGCCACGATGGCCAGGAGGGCCAGGGCGAGGGAGATCCCCGCGATGACATAGGCCAGTCCGGGCCGCCAGAAGTGATATACCACGGCGGCGATCAGCAGGCCGATGAGGCCGCCGATCACGCCCCGCTTCCGGGCGGCGGCGTTACGGCTGGTTTCGTCTCGATCGTCCCCGGTTGTGGTGCGGTTCCAATCCCACACCACGGCCGAGGGGTCCTGATTCTGCGGCATCGACTCTCCCTGGGGGTCCGATTCGGGTCCCTGCGAACGGCGTATCCTATACCTGAACGAGGAAATCCGTGTCGAATCTTCCCCTGCCCTCTCCTTCGCGCCGGCTGGATCTGCCCGGTTTCCGCCTTGGCCACGGCTCGGACCGGACCGGCATGACCGGGGTCACCGTCATCCTCTGCCCCGACGGGGTGACCGCCGCGGCCGAGGTCCGGGGAACGGCGACCGGCACGCGGCAGTTCGACTCTCTGGTGGCGGGCCAGCACGTCGCCAGCCGGGTGCACGCCGTGGTCCTGGCCGGGGGCAGCGCCTTCGGATTGTCCGCGGCCGATCCGGTGGTGGATTGGCTCTCGTCCCGGGGGTACGGCTTCCAGACCGGAGTCTCGCCGGTGCCACTGGTGCCCACCGCCATCCTCTTCGACTTGGGCTTTGGAGATCCGGGAGCCCGGCCGGTCCCCAGCTTGGTGGAACAGGCACTCGCCTCAGCCTCCCAGGGGGAAGTGGAGGTGGGGAGCGTCGGGTCGGGCACGGGGGCGACGGTGGGCAAGGTGCTCGGCCGGGAGAACGCGATGAAGGGGGGCTTCGGTTTCGTGAGCCTGACCGTCCCGGACGGAATCACCGTTGCCGCGGCGGTGGCGGTCAATGCCTTCGGAGACGTGCGGGGGCTGGACGGCCGCATGGTCGCCGGCTGCCGGGCGGCACCGGATTCGATGGAGCTGGCCGAGGCCGACCGGGTCCTGGGCAACCTGCCGCCGGAGACGCCTCATCCCTGGGAGGGGAACACCACCCTGGCCGTGGTGATGACGGATGCCATCCTGAGCAAGGCCACGGCGCTCAAGGTCTGCCAGATGGCGTTCGGAGGCTTCTATCGGACGCTCGTCCCGGCACTCTCCATGGTGGACGGCGATTTGATCGTGACTCTCTCGACGGGCCAGAAGCGAGCCCACGTACACCAGGTAGGCGTGCTCGCCGAGCGGGCGGTCGCGGAGGCGATCCTGGTGGCGGTGAGAGAGGCGGATGGGTTCGGGGTGCTGCCGGGGGTTCGGGATCTGGGCTAGCCGGTGTACCATGCCCGCAGTCTCTTCGGGACCTTCATGAAGCGCCGTTTCGACCTTTGGGCATCGCTGCTGCCGATCGTGGTGGCGGGTCTCCTGCTGGCGCTCGCGCCCCGGCTGCCCTGGCTTGCTCCGACCGGACAACCTTGGCCGGGCGTGCTGCTCGTGCTGATCGCGGCCGGAGTGGCGGGCGCTTCCCATCGTCCGCTCAAGGGAGAGTCCCTCGGGCTCGGCACGATGGTGCTCCCCTCCGCCCTGCTGCTTTCCGGCGCGGGTCCGACGGCTGCCCTCGGAGCTTCGTGTTTTGTCCTGGCCGAGCTCGGTCTGCGGCTTTTGCGGCGCCGGTCGGCCCCGAAGGCGACTGAAAAGCGCGGGCTGCTCCGCATCCTGGAAAGCGCGGGCCGCGTCACTCTGGCGACCCTCGGCGCGGGGGCGGCCTGGGCAGCGGTCCGCTTCCTCTGGGGCTCGGCGGGCAGCTTCGCCTTCGCGGCTTTCATCTATCTCTTCATCTGGATCGGGCTGGAGATCGCCGACCGCAAGATCCGGCAGCAGCCGCTCCGCCTTCCGCTCCCCGCCTTCGCCCTGGACGCCATGGGCTGGGTTCTCGGCGGGTTCGTGGCCGTGGCCGGATCTGCCGGCGGCTGGGGCTTGGCCGCCGCCCTGCTCGCCGGACTGGCCCTTCTCATCCTCGAGGCGGCGCGCAACGGGTTCCTCCTGGAGCGGTCCAGCCATCGCATCAATGACCTCGAGCGCCTGGGGCGCGCCGGGGATCGCCTGGGAGAGAAGGAAGCGGAGCTGGTCCAACTCGTGAAGCGGATCCGCGACGAGAGCGCCAAGGTCCTGCCCTACCACTGGTATCACTTCGAGGCGCTCGCTCCCGGCTGGGAGCTGAAGAACTGGTGGTCGCGTCCCGAGGGCGATCTGGAGGAGGGGGTCCCCGATCCGGGCAACCACGCGCCGGTCCTCCCCGGCTTCCACCGCCGCGCCGCATGGCAGATCGTGGAGCGCCAGCTCCGATCCTCCGGCCGGATCGTCGCCCGGGTGCGCTTCTGGTGCGACCCCCGCAAGCTGGATCCGAAAGCGATCGACCTGCTGGACTTGCTGATCCCCCAGGCAAGCCTGTCGGTCCAGCGCTGCTTTGCGGATCAGGAGGCCCAGGAGGACCCCCTCACCGGCGCGCTCCTGCGCCGCGCCCTGGAGCCCCGGCTCAACCAGGCGTACAGCCGGGTCCTCCAGAACGGCGGCGCCATGTCCGTGGTCCTCTGCGACATCGACCACTTCAAGCGGATCAACGACACCTTCGGCCATGCCGTGGGCGACCGGGCGCTCGTCGCGGTCGCGGGACTCCTCAAGGGCAGCCGGCGGGATGGGGACCTCTGCTGCCGTTACGGCGGCGAGGAGTTCCTTCTCCTGGTCGATGGAATCGGCGGCGAGGATGCGCTGAGCATGGCCGAGCGGCTGCGCCGGAGCGTGGAGGAGCTCGCTTTCGAGGTCGAAGGCCAGCGGGTGCCGCTCACCTTCAGCGCCGGGGTGGCCAGCTTCCCGGACCTCTACATGAAGTCCGCGGCCGAGCTGATCCTGTTCGCGGACGAGGCGCTCTACGAGTCCAAGCGCCGAGGCCGCAACCGCTGCCTCCTCGACCTCGGCCAGGGGAGGTACCTGGATGCCGAGGGCAATGTCCTCACCTCCGGCGAGGCGGCGACGGCGCAGCAGGCTCCCCGGATCTTTGCGTGAGGACCGAGCCGCGCGGGGTCGGGCGGCTGCCGTTGGACCCCGAGCGGCAGCGCACGGGGGTCGGGCGCATCCGCCGGAGGTCGAGCGGCAGCGGCCGGAGGGTGAGCGGGACGCGCTGGAGACTGAGCGGCAACCGCTCGAGGGTGAGAGGCGACGGCCGAAGCTTCCGGTCCCCGCTCTCACGGCCGGGTGGGAGAGATGGGAGACAGAAGAGCCCCGGTAGGGGCGTCATACGGTAGCCCGGCACGTAAGTGCCGGGTAACGGGTCGCCAAAACACCCGAAGCCCCGGTAGGGGCGACATTCCCTCATGGGGCTTGCGCCCCACTCCCAATATGTCGCCCCGTCCGGGGCTCGGGATATTTAAACTCCGTTTACCCCCCGTTTTCCCGGCACTGACGTGCCGGGCTATTTCATGTCGCCCCTGCCGGGGCTCGGCGATGCAAAGTTAGCGCGTGGGGGACAAGGATGAGGGCCGGCCGGCACGCTCCTTGCCCCTTCTCCCAGCCATGGAGGCGGTCATCCTCGTGGGCATCCAGGGCGCGGGCAAGTCGAGCTTCTATCGGGAGCGGTTTTTCAACTCCCACATCCGGATCAACCTGGACATGCTGAAGACGCGGTACCGCGAGGCGCTGCTCGTCCAGGCTTGCATCCTGGCGAAGCAGCCGTTCGTGGTGGACAACACCAACGTGCTGGCCTCGGAACGGGCGCGGTACATCGAGCCGGCTCGGGAAGCCGGGTTCCGGGTGGTGGGCTACTTCTTCCCTCCGGACGTCCGCGCCTCGATCGCCCGCAACAAGAAGCGGACGGCGAGGGAGGTCATCCCCGTCCCAGGGCTCCTCGGCACGGCCAAGCGGCTTCAGGAGCCCCAGCCCGGCGAGGGGTTCGACCGCCTGTACACCGTCCGGCTGACTGAGACCAACGAGTTCCTCGTCGAGGAGCCGGAGGAGCCGGCTCACTCCGGCATGTAGTCGACCAGGACGGGGGGCTTCGCCTCGGGATCTTCCAGCAGGCGGAGAGCCGCTTCGATCACCTCGTGCTGCCGCGGCGGATCGTTCGGATAGTCCAGCGGATAGCCGTGGGGGAAGGGGACGAAGAGGGCCCGCGGCGGCCGGACCTCTTCCGCGACTTTCCTCAGGAGCATCAGCGTTACGGTGGAGATCCCCTGGCGTTCGAGCTCGGCTGCGACCAGACTCACGGTCTGGTTGCACATCGGTCAGACGGGGACCAGCAGCGCCACATCCACCCCGTCCTCCACCAGTCGGCGGGCGGCCTCGGGAGCATGGTCGCGCACGAGTCTCCCTGGCGCGGTGATCGAGCCCATGAAGGAGAGATGGCGGTGATTCAGGGCGCCGATCCGTCCCCGCTCCACCAGCTCCCGCGCCCTGTCCAGGGGGAAGGCGAGGTTCGGGTCCCGGTGCATCCCCTCGTGGTCGAAGCTCTGGCTCTTGTGCGCGTCGATCAGGGTGGAGAGATCGGTGTCCGCCGGGATCTCGCGGAAGCTGCCGTCGCCTCCGGCCAGGGTCCTCGCGAAGGGCTCCTGCCCGGGAAGCACCCATCCCGCGCTGGAGATCAGGGCGAGCCGGCTCGCGGAAAGCGGCTTGCGCAGCGGCGCCCAGGGGACCGGATCGATCCGCCGCCAGCGGTATCCCTTGAGGAACATCCGGACGGGTACGCTCAACTCGTCGAGGGTCGCCATGGTCCTAGCCGGCCGGCCTGGTTTCCAGGCGCGCCTTGCGGATGAGCACGGGCTCCTTGGGCTCGTGGAAGGCGATGTTGCCCTCCAGGAACTTCTCGTTCACCGGCACCGCGCCAATCTTTGTTAGGACGTCCATCCCCTCGATCACCTGGCCGAAGACGGTGAACCGGCCGTCCAGGTGGGGCCGCGGGGCGAGACAGACGTAGATCTCGGTGCTGCCGGTGTTCGGCTGAACGTCATGCGCCAGCCCCAGGGCTCCCGCCACGTGCGGATTCGAATTGAACTCGTCGGGCACGGTGGGCCGGCCGCTCTCCCCGCCGTCCCCGGACTGGATGACGTGCCCGGCGACCACGCGGTAGAAGGGCTTGCCGTCGTAGAACCCCTCCCGGACCAGCGCCTTGAAGTTGGCGACGGTCTTGGGCGCGTCCTTTTCAAAGAGCTTGAAGACCATGGTCCCCAGGCTCGTCTCCAGGACGGCGACCTCGGTCGGGGCGGACGCCGGGGGGGCGGGCTGAGCGGAGAGGCTGGAGGCTAGAAGCAGGGTGAGGATCGCGAGCGTTCTCTTCATGACTGCCACTCTAGGGCAGCGGCAGCAGCGGGGTCCAGTCCCATTCGGGGCATTGTCCTCCGAGAGGGGACATCTCCTGGCGCTCGGTCATCCGGTCCAGCGGCTCGGCCGCTCGGCGGAGGCTGTCGTATTCGGCCCGGTTGTTGCGCACGGCGTCGGCCACCCAGGAAGGTTTCTGCTCCGCGGCGAGGTCTCCGGCCACATCCAGGGGGAGGAAGAAGGCATCCTCGGGCCGGTCCAGGATGCCGCGGTCCGCAGCCTGGCGGGCGAAGGCTTGGTAGGTGGGGGCAAGGCGGTCGAGCGTGGCGCGCCAGGCCTCCCGGAACCGGCCTCGATAGCGGTCGTGCCCGGCGACCGCTGCATTTTCCAGTGCCCTCCTCGCCGCCTCGGCCCGCTCCGGGACCCCGGCCCAGGAGGACTCGAGGAGGTCGGGCGAGCCGAACAGGGAGAGCTCGGCCCGGCTCCGCGTCCGCAGGTTCCACGCCGCCCGGCTGAGCACGGGGGGCACGTCCTCGCCGGCCGCCCGCGCCGCTCGCCGGTTGATGCCGGCGATCAGGTCGGAGAGCAGGGCGTCGCCGACCCGGGGGAGCAGCCGGGTGAGAGTCGAGCGGAACTGCTGCCAGAGTTGTTGGGGCGTCTCGTCGCCGCGCAGAGTCGAGGGGCGGCGCGGAGGAGGCCGGAAGCGGAGGAGCCGGACCCGGTGGAAAGCCAGCGCCGAGCCGAGCTTCTGGGGGATGGCGGGGTACTGCGCCGCGCCCTCGGGCTCCAGCAGCGCGCCGAGCACCTCCTGCCCGCCGACCACGTCGGCCAGCAGGGGGCGGAGATCCTTGCCATAGAGGTAGAGCCGCAGCCGGATCGTCTTCACCGGCGGCGCGTCGGGCAGGGGGAGCCCCAGGTGGTAGAGAGCGTAGCGCAGTCCTGTC
>DASUNJ010000402.1:0-5611 GCA_036277235.1 Thermoanaerobaculia bacterium
ACCAACCTGAACCCGGCCGTGACTCCCGACGGCTCGTCGATCGTCTACGTGCCCTTCTACCTGCCGCGCGACCACGAGCGCTTCACCTACGACGACGAGCGTCTCGTCGCCGACTGCGTCCGCGCGATGGCCATCCTCAACCCGCGGTTCCGGCCGGATTGGGTCCTTCACTCGGCGGTCTCGCGCGACCCCTACGCACAGGTCATCTGCACCACGGGCTTCGCGGCGCGCGTGCCGCCGCACCGCACGCCGGTGGAAAACCTCTTCCTCATCGACTCCTGCCAGCTCTACCCGGCCGACCGTACGATCAGCGGAACGATCGACCTGGCACATGAGGTCGCGAAGCTGCTGGGGAGGCCGGCTTGAGCGCCGGACCGGCCGCTTGCCGGATCTGCGGCTCAGGCGACGTCTTCCGTTGGTCGGCGGGCCCCGCGGGATCGCCGCCGGCGATCGTGGGTACCAAGAGCTTCGGTTCCTCGCGCGTCGCCGCAGCGTCGATCGGCGTCCTCGCCTGCCGCGCCTGCGGCGCCGGCTGGCAGGATCCGCCTCCCGCGCCCGAGACCGTGGCCGCGGCCTACCGCGAGATGCGCGACGATCTCTATCTCGCCGAGGAGAGGGCGCGGCGCTGGTCGCTGAGCCGCGGCGTGGCCCTGCTTGAGAAATGGTCGGGCGGGCGGCACGGGCGGCTGCTCGACGTCGGGTGCTCGGCCGGCCTCTTCAGCGAGCTCGCCCGCGACGCGGGCTGGGAGGTGCTCGGCATCGAACCCTCGAGCTGGCTGGCCGACCGGGCCCGCGAGCGCCTGGGCGACGCCGTGGTTTGCGCGCGGTTCGAGGACGTCGACCTCCCTCCCGGTTCTTTCGACGCCGTCTGCCTGTGGGATGTCCTGGAGCACGTCCCCGATCCGGAGGACTTCCTCGCCAGGGCCGCGGCGGCGTTGCGGCCCGGGGGCCTGCTGGCTCTGAACGTCCCCAACCTGCAGAGCTGGATCGCACGCACCCTCGGCCGGCGCTGGCCGCTGCTGCTGCCCGAGCACCTGTTCTTCTTCTCGCCGGCATCGTTGCGGCTGCTCCTCGGCCGCCAAGGCATCGCCGCACCGGAGCTGCGCCTGCACCCGGTGTTCTTCGGGGTGGGTTTCGTGGCTCGGCGGCTGGCACAGCACGGCGTGCCGGGGGCCCGGTTGGCGGACAGAGCGCTCGGCTCCGGGCCGCTGCGGCAGCTCCCCATACCTCTCCTGATGGGCGAGCTGACGGCCATCGGCCGGAAGTCAGAGAGGAGCGAAGACGACGGAAAGGATGTCGCCTTCAGCAAAGTGTTGTGAGGCGTCGACGGTCCGGCCCCCGAGCGTCCGGCAAGCGTACCCCAGGGCCTCCATCTCGGCGAGGAAGTCGGCCGGGCTGCAGCCGGCCACGCGCGCGAGCTGGCTTGGATTGAGCTCGGCCAGGATTGTGGGCCGGTCCTCGCGCAGGATGCTCCGGGCTCCGCGCAGCGCAAGGGGCTCCGCGCCCTCGACGTCGATCTTGATGAAGGAGACGGGGCGGCGGATCGGCTCCGAATCCAGTTGGATCACGGGTACTTCGAGGATCTTGCCGGGAACGTCCGACGGGACCGAGCTCCGAACCAGGTAAGAGCCGCTCAGGTTCAGCGAGTCGTGGCCCAGGAAAAGCCCCAGCCGTCCCGGGCGGTCGGAGGCCGCAGCCCTCGCCACCTGGACGCGGTCGGCAAAGCCGTTTTCGACCACGGAGCGCTCCAGAAGGTCGGCAATCCGAGGTGAAGGCTCGAATGCGTACACCTTGCCGCCGCCACCGACCATGGCTGCGATGTTGATGGCGAAAAAGCCGATGTTGGCGCCGATGTCCAGCACGGTATCGCCGGCGCGGACGTGACGGCGGACGAATTCCAGCTCCTCGGTCTCATAACGCCCGCGGAGAACGCCCATCCCCACGATCTGGTCGGAGAGGTCGATGAACAGCCGGAGCCCTGGCGAGATCTCCCGGATGACAACCAGAGGCTCGTTGGTCAGGGCGAGATCCGGGTTCCTGTGCCGAAATTCCTCGGAGGTCATGAAGTCGATCCGGAGCTGCCGCACCGATCTCCAGGTGGCCACCTTGTCTGCCACCCGGGCCTCGCTCTCGGGCTCGCGGTCGAGGAAAAGGCGGTAGCCCCAGATGACGTGCTCCCGCGTCATCGGCAGATCGTCGGGCGTCTTCTTTCGGTTTCGACTTCGTGGCCAGAAGGGCATTCTCATTCGAGCTTACCCCGGATCTCTTCAGTCGCCATGCGGGGAGCACTCTAGCAGACTCATCGCCCGGACGATCCCCTCCGCCCCCTCGTCCAGCGGGACGAGCCGGCCCGAGGTCAGCCGCTCTCCGACCGCTCCGAGGTCGAACGCCACCACCGGCACGCCAGCCGCCAGGCACTCGTCGAGGACCAGGCTGTAGGATTCGGGCACGATCGAGAGCAGCAGGGCCAGGTCCACGCCGTCACGGCGCAGAAGGTGTGGGAGAGCGCCGCTGCGGTAGTAGCCGCGCACCCGGACGCGGGGCAGCCGGCGCAGCCGGGTCAGCAATTCCGGATCGCCTCCTCCGTACACGGTCCAGCGCAGATCGACCCTCCGAGCGACCTCCTCAAACACCAGAGCCCCCTTGTGCGCCTGGACCCCTCCAACCAGGGCGACGTGGCGCACCGGTCCCGGTTCCCGGGATGGCAGGGGAGCGATCCCTCCCGTCGGTGCCACGATCCGCTGCCGCTCGGGAGAGAGATTCGGGAAAAGCTCCGTGTACGTCCGCCGGAGGAATTCCGAAGGGAAGATCAGGGCCGCGCTCGCCAGCAGCTCGGCCGCGATCGCCCTGCGCTCCGCCTGGTATGCGTCCTCCTTCTGCAGGCAGTTCCCGCACCGGGCGAGGTCGCGCGAGTACCAGCAGAAGCGGAGCTGGGGGCGCTCGAGGAGGTGGGGACGAGCGCAGAACGCCGCGAAATCGTGCAGCGCCAGGGTCAGGTCCAGATCCTGGAAGCGGAGGAGGGAGCGGAGAGGGAGGCCTGCCAGCCCCTCGACATGGAGGACCGTGGCTCCCAGCCTCTCGACCGCGGACCGGACCGCCCTCTCGCAGTCTTCATCCTCCAGGGCCACTGGAGAAGGGGGCGCTCCAGGGAAGGCCATTGATCTCCCCTGGACCTCCAGCCGCCAGCCGCCCGCCTCGGGGTAGAGGAGCGCGGAGCCGGCTTCCAGGCTCCTGAGGAGATGCGCCTGGACGCCTCCCAGGCGGGGAGCCGGCGGCGCCGCGGAGAGTCGAAGGACGCGGACAGGCCCGGGCCGCCAGCCTGGAGGGGCTGGGGAGAACGACCGCCGCCTGCGCGCTTCGGCGAGCCGGTCCAGCGCCCGGTCGCGGACCGCCAGGAGCCCCTCCGTCCGCAGCACCCGCCAGGCAACCCTCACCGCAGCACCTGCTCGTAGACCGCCTCGATCTCCTCCGCATGCTCGTCCATTCCCTTGATCCGCGGCAGGGCGGCGGCCCAGCGGTCCACGATTTCCGGCTCCGCGATCAGGCGCTCGATCCAGCCGCGGAGCGACGCCGGGTCCTCGGGATCGAAGAGGGCTCCATACTCCATCTCGGGCAGGGCGCCGCGGTCGCTCGCCAGCACCGGCACGCCGTGGTGCATGGCCTCGCGGGCGACGAGGCCGAAGGATTCGAGACCGAGCGAGGGCACGATCAGCACGTCCATCTCTGCGAAGATCGCGGGCTTGCGCTCTTCCTCGAACGGCGGATCGCCCCAGACCGTGAGCGTCGCTCCGTCGATCCCGGCAAAGGCGGCCCTCGCCACGTGCATCCCCTTGTGGGGTAGGGACGAGCCGATGGCCCCGAAGCGGAGCGGCCTCCCTCTCTCCCGCTTCAGGGGAGATGCCAGCTCGACGCCGTAGGGGATCACGAACACCCGGTCTTCCGGCTTCAGATAGCCCAGCTCCAGGTAGCTCCGATGGATGAATTGGGACCCCATGACGAAGGCGTCTGCCCTCCGCAGCGCTCCTTTCATCGCAGAGAAGCGATAGGAGTAGAGCGCCCGGTTCAGGATAGGGAAGCGGGTGAGCGGACGGCAGGCCGCGCACTTGGCGAGGCCCGGCCCGCTGCACAGGCGGCCCCACGCATCGAGGAGGTTGACCCGGGCGCAGGGCTGCCACCAGTCCTGGAGCTGGAAGAGGATCGGAATCCCCCTCCGCGCAGCGACCGTGGCCAGCGAGGCCACATGGCCCGCCAGATGGTGGACGTGCAGGAGCTGGGGACGGACCTCGTCGAGAAAGCGCGAGAAGTCCGCTTCCATCCCCCGGTCGCGCAGGGCGTTGCGCGAGAGCGGGTCGCGCTGCTTGAAGTTGTTGACGATCAGCCGCACGCGGGCGCCGTTGTCGAGCAGCTCGACCGCATCCCCCTTGGCCCGCTCGGGATCGGCGATGCGCGCGTAGACCGCGACCTCGCTGTGGCGGGCCTGCCTCCGGACCAGCCCCGCGGCATAGAGCTCCGTCCCCGCGGAGTTCCACGGCGGCCAGCCGTGCACCAGGTGCAGCACACGCCGCGCGGCGCTCCGGGCCGGGAGGATCGCGGACACCACCCGCTCGCGCAAGGGGCGGACCGGGTCCTCGCGGATGAAGCGGGCCACGGTCGCCAGGTACTCGGGGTGGAGCCGCCGCATCGCCCGGTGAGCCGACTTGACCCGCGAGCCCCGCCGCGCCCCGAAGCTGCGCTGGCCTTCGTGAAAGATGAAGGTGGCATCGTCCAGCACGTGGGAGTAGCCGGCCTTGAGCGCCCGCATGCAGAGCTCGCTCTCTTCGCCGTACCCCTCGCCGAAGCTCTGGGCGTCGAGCAGCCCGATCCTGTCGAGCACCTTCCTCTTGATGTAGAGGCAGACGCCCACGCCGGTCGGCAGCCGCGGGTAGACCCGCAGGGAGCGCTCTTCCACGAGCCGGCCGAAGCGGTCGACGTCCCAACCCGTGGGGAGGGCGTTGGTCTCCAGGAAGCGGGGGAGGGAGCAGATCGTGGCGCTGTTCGAGAACGGCGTGACCGTCCCGATCTCCGGAGCCGAGTACGCGGCTTCCCGGAGCTTGTCCACCCAGCCCGCCGTCACCTGGGTGTCGCTGTTGAGAAGGATGACGTCGCGATCCGAAACCGACATGCCGCGGTTGACGCTCACCACGAATCCCTGCCGTTCAGGATTCTCCAGGACCAGCGCCTTCTCCGGCAGCCGCGGCATTTCCGGCGGTTGGGGACCGTCGAGCACGACGATCAACCGGTCTCGCTCCAGGTCGGTGTGGGCGACCAGGGTCTCCAGGCAGCGGGCGAAGGCTTCGGGAGCCCCCGCGACCGGCACGATCACGTCCACGGGTCCGAGCGGTCGGTCGGGAGGGACCCGGGAAGGGTCTCCCTGGAGCGGCAGGGGAACGGCGCGCATGGGCGAAAAGCACGGTATCACCGTTGTGCTACGATCCGCGCCCGAACGCGAATGAAAGCGAATGACGAGACATCCCTGCCTGCGTTCACCGCGCTCAAGCTGAGTGTCGTCATCCCCGTTTACAACGAGCGCTTCCTGGTGCGCGAGCTGGTGGAGCGGGTGCTCGCGGTGCAG
>DASUNJ010000403.1:0-5519 GCA_036277235.1 Thermoanaerobaculia bacterium
GCCGTTCCCGCAAAGACGGGCCTCGCCGCCCGTGAGGTCCGTTACCTGGAGCTCGCCGTCGAGCAGATCCAGCGGATGGAGGGGAAACGCGGCGGCCTCGGCCCCGAGTTCCAGCAGAACCTCGCCGCCGGCGCCCTGGCCTCCGCCGCCCTGGCCGCCGAGGGCAAGGCCGACGCGGCCAAGCGCCGGGAGGACGCGGTCCGCTGGAGCGCCGCGGCTCTCGATGCCTGCGCGCGGCGGTGGGCCACGGGCAAGTGCGGGCGCGTCCAGCTCCCCCTCCAGCGCATCGTCCTCCAGTATCCGGACGTGCTCCCCGCTGAGCTGCGCGACCGGATGCGCGCCGAGGTCGCCACCTCGCCCCCGCCGCCGGGCGCGGAGGCGATCCGCGACCCCTGGACCTTCAAGGAGACGGAAAACCAGCGCATGGTCACGATCGCGCGCAGCCTGGTGGCCCACACCGTGGCCGGCACGCCGCAGTCGCCCGGCGCGCAGGGCTGGACCGCCTACGTCGAGGCCTTCCTCCTCGCCCACGACCAGAAGGGTTGGTACGAGGCTGAGAGCCACGGCTACATGGTGCTCTCCATCACGTCCCTGCTCCAGATCGCGGATCATGCTCCGCAGGCGCGGACGCGGGAGCTGGCCGCGCGCCAGCTCGACCTGATCTTCGCCGCCTGGGCCCAGGAGCAGGTCGGCGGTTTCCCGGCCGGCGCCAAGACCCGCACCTATGACCACTGGGCGCTCAGCGACCGCAGCACGCCGTGGGCCGCCTGGGCCTGGATGCTCGCCGGGATCGGCAAGCCGGAAGGGATGAACTTCATGGAGCGGCCCGACCTGGCCGCGGGCCGCTACGAGGTCCCGGAGTCCGTGGTGAAGCTCCTCACCGACCGCCGCAAGCAGGCTTCCTACGAGATCAGGGAGCGGCGGCAGATCCCCCTGGGCAAGCGCAAGGACCTGAACGCCTCGCTCTACAGCTATGCGACGCCGGACTACATCCTGGGCACGGCCCAGACCGTGGCCGGGCTGGACCTGCAGATCTCGGGCGGGCAGGAGATCGTCGCGACCCTCTACGCCGAGGGGACGGACTTTGCGCCCGTCTACCTCTGGAGCCGCACCAACAACTCGACGGAGGACCAGTGGCGGAGCTGGATCAGCCAGGACCAGGCCGTGGGGCACAAGAACCTCGTCCTGGCGCGGCTCGGCGCGGGCGAGGCCCTCGGGCATGCCTACCTGGCGCCGGCGTGGTCGCAGCCCGAGGTGATCGGAGACGTGGCCGTCTCGCGCTACGGAAACACCTACGTGGCCCTGGTCAGCCCGGGCGGCTGGGAGGTCGCGGCGGCGCAGGAGCGCTTCCCGGACTACTACGGCCAGAGCAAGCTCATCCGCGGCTCGTGGGTCGCGGTGCCGAAGCGCCAGCCGGCCACGGTCGCCCTGGAGGTGGGACGCCGCGCCGAGCACGGCGAGTTCGAGGCCTGGACGAAGAAGGTGGCGGCGGCCCGACTGGAAGGAGCGTCGACGCCGGGAGCCGAGCTCCGCTTCGCCGCCAGCGACGGCACGAAGGTCAGCTTCGTCCCCGGGCAGCGCGCGTCCGCGGCCGGACGCGCCCTGGAAGCCCAGAGCTATCCCTTCCTCGAAGGCCCGTTCCTCTCCAGCCAGGGCGCCGGGAAGTGGACGTTCAAGTTCGGCTCGTTCCACAAGGATTTCGAAAAACTGGAGCCCGGATCGCAGAAACCAGCGACTTGAGAAGCTTCCAAGAAGGGGTCGAAGACGGAACGGGGGCGCCGAAGCGCCCCCGGAGACCGTCACGTCAGGAACCCAGGCGGGCTAGAAGCTGAACCGGACGCCGAGCTGGGCCAGTTGCTGCTCGCCCTGAAGCGGGTCGCCCGCGAAGGCGCTCGGCTGGCCGAGGGCGTTGAAGGCGGTTGGGTTCTCTTCGTTGAACACGTTGAACATCTCGCCGATCAGCTCGACGCCGAAGCGGTCGCCGAAGGTGAACTCCTTGGAGAGCCGCAGGTCGAGCTGCGAGAAGGAAGCTCCGCGCTCGGTGTTGACGCCCTGGCCTCCCCGGAAGTCATAGGCGAAGCCGTCGCCGTTGAGGTCGACAGGCTGAGGGGGGTTGGGGCCGGCGCCGTCCAGGTCGCGGTACTCGAAGGCCGAGTACGGCAGGGCCGAGCGGTAGCGGAACATGCCCGAGACGTTGATGCCGAGCGGAGCCCGGTAGACCGCGCTCAGGGTGATGCGGTTGCGCGCGTCGGTGTTGAGCGGCCCGAAGCACTTCGAGCACTGCGGGTCGAGCGGGTTGGCCGAGACGTCGCGGCGCCCTCCGCCCAGGTCGGCCTGGTGGCCGGCGTCGGTGAGGCGGAACTCGTCGGCGCCGGCGAGGATGTTGCCGGTGGCCTCGGAGTAGGTATAGAAGGCCTGCATCTCGAGCTTGTCGCTCAGCCGGGCGCGGGCGCTCAGGTTGACGCCGCTGTAGTTGGCCTGCCCGTCGCCGTACCAGAGCCGGAAGTTGGCGAAGGGGAAGCGGCGGTTGCCGGTCGCGGGGTCGATGGGGTTGGCGCGGAAGCGGTAGGGGATGTCGCGGTAGTTGATGCGCACGGCCTCGAAGTTGAGGCCGAGCCAGCTGGTCGCCTGCCAGGAGTAGCCGAGCGAGGCCTGGGCGGCGTAGGGGGTCGCGAGCGTCGGCGAGGCCACCTCGTTCGGCGGCGGGATGTCGGCCGCGGGCAGCTGGTTCGGCGGCAGCGGCTGGCCCGGCTGGAAGAGGGTGCCGTCCGCGTTCCGAATGCCGTCCTGGTTGTTGTGGTTGTAGACCACCCCGTAGTTGGACTGCACCGCCGCGGAGGGGAAGAGGATCGTGGCGTTGGTGTAGGGGAAGTCGTAGTAGATGCCCCAGCCGCCGCGCAAGAGCTGGCGGCCGTCGCCCTTGACGTCGTAGGTGAAGCCGAGGCGCGGCCCGAGGTTGTCGTCGTCGTTCTCGAGCACGCCGCCGCTGCCGCCCTGGAAGTCGCGCAGGTAGTACTCGTTGTACCGGGTCTGCGTCGACAGGTGCTGCCAGATCGGGTTCGAGCGCTGGTCGAGGTCGAAGCCTTCCCAGTAGTCGTAGCGCAGGCCGAGGTTGAGCGTCAGCCGGTCGTTCCAGTAGATGTCGTCCTGGACGTAGCCGCTGTACTGGTCGACCGGGGTCGACTCGCCGAAGAAGCCGCCGAAGAAGGTGATGTCGGTGATCGGCGAGTTGGCGCTGTCCTCCTTGCGGACGAACTGGCCGGCCAGGCCCGTCGAGAAGTCGCCGCCGAGCTCGGGCTCATGGATGTAGTTGAAGCCCACTTTGAGCTGGTGCGTGCGGCCGCCGAGCGTGCGCGAGAAGCTCAGGTCGTCCTTGTACTGGTACTTGGTCTGGTGCGTGCTCTGCGGGGTGTTGATGTTCTGTCCGGAATGGATGCCGGACGGGAAGTAGATCGACGGGGTGTCCGAATCCGCGCTGATCAGGTTGTCGAACTGGGTGTACTGGAACACGAACTCGTTCAGCGTGTCGCTGCTGAACTGCAGGGTGTGGCCGGCGAGGAGCGAGCTGTACTCGTTGGTGATCGTGCCCAGCGAGTCAGGGGCCGCCGGCGGTCCCGCGCCGTACTTGTCGCTGTTCTCCTGGAAGCCGTAGCGCACCTGCAGGTACTGCTGGGGCGAGATGTCGAAGGTCACCTTGGCGGTGCCGAGGTCGTCCTCGAACGGAATCGGGAATGACCTCCCCTGGAGGTCGGGGAAGATCGGCGGCAGCTCGTCCGAACCGTCCGGATCGCTGTCGACGGTGTAGGACTGCTCGCGCTCGGTCTTCTCGTAGGTGGCGAAGAAGTGGATGCGGTCGCGCACGATCGGGCCGCCCAGGGCGAGGCCGTACTGCTGGCGCTCGTAAGGCTGCTTCTCCCCGCCGGTCTGCTTCTCGGTCTCGGTCTTCGTGGCGAGGCTGTCGTCGCGGAAGAAGCCCCAGGCGCTGCCCTCGAGCTCGTTGGTGCCGGTCTTGGTCACCACCGTGAGGACGCCGCCGGTGGAGCGGCCGTACTCGGCCTTGTACTGCTGCGTCTGGATGTTGAACTCCGCGACGCTCTCCAGGTTGAAGTTCTGCAGCGCGCCGCCGATCGTGTCGTCGGTATTGTCGCCGCCGTCGATCACGTAGTTGACGTTGCGGCCGATGCCGCCGTTGAGCGCGACCGTGAGCTGGCCGGGCTTGGTCGGGTCGGAGTTGTAGGCGAGCGAGGTGCCGGGCGCCAGGATGGCCAGGTTGGCGAACTGGCGGCCGTTGAGCGGCAGGTTCTCGAGCTGCTCTTCGCTGACCACGGTGCCGATGCTGGGCGTGGTCTGGACGAGGGGGGCCTCGTCCATCACCGTGATCGTCTCTTCGACGGAGGCCGTGCTCATCTCGATCTCGATCGTGCGGGTGGTGGCGACGTTGAGCCGCACCTCCTCGATCGTGACCGTGGCGAAGCCCGAGAGCTCGGCCGTGACGGTGTAGAGGCCGACCGGCAGCGACGGGAGGGAGAACCCGCCGTCCGAGCTGGACACGGTCACGCGGTCGAGGCCCGTGTCGTTGTTCCTGGCCGTGACGGTGACGCCGGGAAGGGCGGCGCCTTCCGGATCCTCGACGCGACCGCTCAGGTTGGCGCCCGACGTCTGGGCGCTCGCGGCCGGCGCGAGGGCGACGAGTGCCACCAGCGCGAGCAGGACCGCGAAGACGAATGGTTTCTTCAATCTCATACTCTCGACCTCCTTATGGGAGTCTTCTGAATTGAAAAGGAACGGAGCTCCATTCCTGAAAGACCTTGATCCGAACGGCTCTCCAACCGTATCCCGGCGGCGATCACCTCCTCTGGTCCGGCGCGAGGCCCGTCGCGCGGTCGGAAAGCCGGGCGAGCAGCTGCTGCGCGGCACGGCGCTGTTCCGAAAACTGGGGGTCCTGCCCGGTCGCGGCCAGGAACTCGCGATAGGCCGCGGCCGCGGCTTCCGTCTCCCCCGCCATGTCGTAGGCGATCGCCCGGTTGAGGCGGACCTCGTGGTACCGCGGGGCGAGACGGAGAGCCTGCTCAAAATACAAGAGTGCGGCAGCGGGCTGATCCCGCTCCACCTCGAGGGTTCCGAGGCCGTTCAGGGGCTCCGCGTAGCGCGGAGCGGCGGCCAGGGCGCGGCGGTAGGCATCCTCTGCCTCGGCGGGACGCCGGAGGCTGCGCAGGACGTTGCCGAGGTTGTTCAAGGCGTGGGCATTGCGCGGATCGAGCTGCACCGCCAGCTCGAACTCCTGCCGGGCGGCGTCGGGTTTGCCCTCCGCGAGGTGGACGATTCCCAGGGTGTTGTGGGCCTCGGGCCGCGAGGGGTCCAGGTGCATGGCCGTGGTGAGCGCCGCGCGGGCCTCGCCGCTCCGGCCGGCCTGCTGGAGGGCGGTGGCGAGGTTGTACCAGGCCTCGGGATCGTCCGGCGCGTCCTCGGCCGCCTGCCGGTAGAGCGGCACGGCGCGGGCGAGCTCGCCGCGCTCCGTC
>DASUNJ010000404.1:0-12002 GCA_036277235.1 Thermoanaerobaculia bacterium
CTGAAGATCGAGGAGCTCCTCTACGGTCTGCTGGCGGCCTCCCTCTGCCGGCCCGGGCCGGAGGAGACCCGCGAGCCGGCCTGGCTGCGCCGCGTCGAGGCCTTGCTGCGCGACAGCTTCCGCGAGGCTCTGGCCCTCGACCGGCTGGCGGCCGAAGCCGGAGTCCATCCCGTCCACTTGACTCGCTCCTTCCGCCGCTTCCGTGGCTGCACTCCGGGCGAGTACCAGCAGAAGCTGCGCGTCGGGCGGGTTTGCGAGGGGCTCGCCGATCCCGGCCTGCCCCTGGCGGAGGTGGCCCTGGAAGCCGGCTTTGCCGACCAGAGCCACTGCACGCGAGTCTTCCATCGCCTGGTCGGCCTGACGCCGGGAGCATTCCGGACGGCCCTGCGAGACGCACCCCGCAGACTCCGGACGACTTCATGAAGGACGACAAGTACGTCCCGGACCTGATCCTGGCGTTCCTGGAGAAATGGGAACCGAAAAGGGGAGGCGCCAGCTAACGCTGACCGCGCCTCCCCCCAGGCGGTCGCTGGCTGCGGTCGTCCCGGCTGCTCCGCTTTCCCTCTCCTCCAGGCGGCGGTTGGCGTATAATCCGGATGCCGGGCATTTTTCTCCTGCCGGGAAGACAAGAGACGTTTTCCAACGAGCCCCAGGACATCTGCATGGAGGTCGACTGCATGGAGTCGACAATGGGCGGCGAGTTTTCTGGAGAGGTGCTGTGATGGTCGACCATCTCGAGGGGATCGGCGAGATCCTCGGCGCGGTCGGCTCGCCTGGGTGCTTCACCGCCCGGCGGACGGCGACGGCCGATGACCTGCAGTTGGAGGTGCAGGGGCTCGGACGGATCTGCCTTCCCGTCTCGCGGGCTCAGGCGGAGAGGCTCTGCCGGCTCGCCCGGCCCGCTCGCTATGGACGAGGGGAGAAGACGCTTCTCGACCGGCGAGTCCGGGACACCTGGGAGATTCCCAGGAGCCGGGTGAAGATCGACCGCCGGCGGTGGAACCGGACGCTCCTGCCGGTGCTCGAAGGGTTGCGCGCCGATCTCGGGCTGGCCGACGGCTGCCGGCTCAAGGCCGAGCTCCACTCCTTCCTGGTTTATGGCCCGGGCCAGTTCTTCCTGTCGCACCAGGATTCGGAGAAGGCCGACGCCATGGTCGGCACCCTGGTCGTGACGTTGCCGGCCTCGTTCAAGGGCGGCTCCCTGGTCGTCGAGCACCAGGGCGAGAAGGTCGTCGACCACGGCTCCCGCCGGCAACTCTCCTTCGTCGCCTTCTATGCCGACTGCCGGCACGAGGTCCGACCGGTCAAGGAGGGCTACCGGCTCGCCTTGACCTACAACCTGATCCTCGAGGGGGGCGAGACCGCGATCGCAGCGGCTGCCGCCGAGCCCGCGACGGTCGACGCCCTCGTCCGGTGCCTGCGCGATCATTTCGCGACACCGCGCCCCTCCCGGAGGTATCGGGACGAGGACCAGCCGGCGCAGCCGCCGAACCGTCTGGTCTACCTCCTCGATCACGAGTACACCGAGCACGGCCTCGCCTGGCAGCGCCTCAAGGGGAACGACGGCGCCCGGTCGGCGGCGCTCCGGGCGGCGGCGGAGCGCTGCGGCTGCGAGCTGGTGCTCGCGCTCGCCGAGATCCATGAGACATGGGATTGCATGGAGCCGGGCTGGGACGAGCCCTGGCGCGGCCGGAACCGCCACTGGGAGCGCGACGAGGACGATGAGTGGTCGGAGAACGACGCTGCGACGGATGATCCAGACGCCTACGAGCTCGGCGACTTCATCGACGGCGAGATCACGCTGGCCCGCTGGGTCGACCCGGCAGGGGAGGAGGCCCTGCCGATCGTCTCGCAGGTGTCCGACGACGAGGTGTGCTGTTCGACCCCGTCGTCGGACCTCGCGCCCTATGCCTCCGAGTACGAGGGGTACATGGGCAACTACGGCAACACAATGGACCGCTGGTACCGGAGGGCGGCCCTCGTGCTGTGGCCGCGCGAGCGCGCGTTCGCCGTGCGGGCCGAAGCCTCGCCCGCCTGGGCGCTCCGGGCGCTCGAGCAGCGGATCCTGGCCGGTGGGGCACCCGAGGCCAGGGAGCTCGCGGCGTCGCTGCTGCCGTTCTGGGGGGGCGTCGCATACCGCGAGGACGGGCGCGGCCTCCTCGGCAGCGCCCTCCGGGTGGCGGACGGCCTCGCTACGCCGGAGCTGGCGGCGTCTCTGCTCCAGCCCTTCCGGGTCGAGGCGCTCACCCCTGAGGAGGCGCCGCCGCTGGTCGCCCTGACCAGGCGCTACGGCGAGAGCTGGTGGGGGCAGCTGCTCTCCGCCTGGTCGGGCGACCGCCATCGCGGCCCGTGGCTCGACGAACGGGAACGGCTCTCTTGGCTCGCCGCGCTGCCGCGCCTCTGCAAAGCCCTGCGCGCCGCCGACGAAGCCGTGGGATCGGCCGTCGCGCGGCTGCTGCTGCGAGACCGGTGGGAAGAGCTGCAGGTGGTGATCGGCGAGGCGCGGCGCCATGCGCAGCCGAGCCTGCGGGACAAGGCGGTGGCGGCGCTCTCCGCGCCGCTCCACGGCCTTCTCGGGAGCGCCGGAGTGGTGGCGGCGGACGACTTCCGGGGCGAGGTCGTCGCAGCCCTGTGCACCGCCGAGAACGAGCCGCTGCTCCCCTGCCTCGTGCAGGTGGTGCGGGCGGCCGCGAAGGAGAAAGCGCAGCCCGGGAGATCGGCCGCGCCTGCGCTTGCGGCCCTTACGCGACATTGCATCGGGCGGCTGGAGGCCCGGCTGGCCCGGCCGGCGCGGAGCGCGGGCGACTGGTCGATCGCCCTTCCGGACGGCTGCCGTTGCGAGCTCTGCAGCAGGCTGGGCGCCTTCCTCGCCGATCCTGTCCGCCAACAGCTCGAATGGCCGCTCGCCCAACAGAGCCGGGGACACATTCATCAACGGATCGATGCCTCCGAGCTCCCCGTGCGCCACGAAACACGGCGCTCGGGGCGGCCATACACCCTGATCCTGAGCAAGACGGGAGAGCTGTTCGAGCGGGAGGCCCGCGAGCGCCGGTCCTGGCAGTCCGATCTCGCCCGGCTCGGGCGGCTCGAAGCGGGTTAAACGGGAGCCGCCGGCGGCGCGCCATCGCTGACCCGCAACGAGCGGGAAAGGGCCTTTCTTCTCGCACGGGGCGGACGCCTGCGACTGCCAGCATTGAATCAGAGCCCGCTCCTGCGGTGCTGATACGATTTGCTGGTCATGACAAAGCAGCCGCCTGTCTCCCTGCTCTCGATTCTGCTGGTTTGCCTGATAGAGATTGGGACGCCAGCCAACAACGCCCATGCCGTGGATACCACGGGCTGGATCGCGCGCCATGGCCTCACCCCCTCGGAGTACCAGAGCACCTTCACCGATCTGGCGAACCAGGGCTACCGCCTCAAAGTCGTCAGCGGCTACACGCGCGGCGGGCAGGAGAGGTACGCCGGCCTCTGGGTCAAGACATCCGGCCCGGCCTGGGAGGCCCGGCACGGCCTGTCGGCGGCCGACTATCAGACCGCCTTCGACGACTTCCGCAACCAGGGCTTTCGCCTCGTCTACGTCTCCGGCCACGCGGTCGACAACCAGCCGCGCTATGCCGCCATCTGGGAGAAGGACTCGGGTCCGGAATGGGAAGCGCGCCACGACTTCACCGCGGCGCAGTATCAAAAGACCTCTGACGACCTCGTGAAAGCCGGGTACCGCCTCCGGCACCTCAACGGGTACAGCGTCAACGGGCAGGACCTCTATGCCGCCATCTGGGACAAGTCGTCCGGCCCGGCCTGGGTGGCACGCCACGGCCTTTCGGCGGCCGGCTACCAGAAGGCCTTCGACGACCTCGCCGGCCAGGGCTACCGCCTGAAGGAGATCAGCGGCTATCGAGCCGGCACGCAGGACAGGTATGCAGCCCTCTGGGAAAAAACGAGCGGATTGCCCTCTTCCGCCCGCCACGGCATCCCGGGCAACTTCTCTCAAGGCGTCTTCGACAACTTCTATTACCAGGGCTACGCCCCGACATACATCAACGGCTTCGCCTCGGGTGATGCGGACAAGCTCAACGGCATCTGGGAAAACACGAGCTGGACAAGCGCCGATCTGAGCCTGATCCAGTCCAAGGTCGAAGCCTACCGGAGCAAACACAGAATCCCGGGGCTCTCGATCGCACTGACCAAGGACGGCCGGCTCGTCTACGCCGCCGGTTTTGGTGAAGCCGACACGTTGACCGGGGAGGAGGTCAGCCCGTCCCATCTCTTCCGCATCGCCAGCATCTCGAAGCCCATCACCGCCGTCACGATCATGAAGCTGATCGAAGAGGGCAAGCTCTCTCTCGATCAAAAAGTTTTCGGTCCTGACAGCCTGCTCGGCGCCAGGTACGCGACACCGCCCAATAATAAGAAGATCGAGAGCATCACCGTGCGGCAGCTCCTGGCGCACACCTCGGGCCTCGCCACCAACGACTCAGGCGATCCCATGATGGAAAAGCTCAATTTCACGCACGACGAGCTCATCAACTGGGCGCTGGCGACGAAGGCGCTGCAGGGCAACCCTGGCAGCGTCTGGGCGTACTCCAACTTCGGATATTGCGTCCTGGGGCGGATCGTCGAGCAGGTGACCGGTCAATCGTACGAGACCTACGTGCGCGACAACATATTGAGCCAGGCCGGCGTCACCCGCATGCAGGTCGGCGGCAACAGCCTCGCCGAACGCAAGCCGGGCGAGGTCGTCTACTATCCCGCGCGTTCCTACAATTATAACATACGGCGGTTCGACTCCCATGGTGGATGGATCGCCACTCCCATTGACCTCATGAGCTTCATGGTCCGCGTCGATGGTCTGCCCACCAAGCCCGACCTCCTCAGCGCGGGCTCGTATACGACCATGGCCACCAAGCCGGGAATCAAGGACAAGAAGGGCCGCGATGTCGCCTACGCCCTCGGCTGGTTTATCGCCGGCTCCGGCGCTCAGGGGCACACCGGCACGCTGAGCGGAACGGTCAGCATGTTGGTGAGTGCACCCAGCGGCTTCGGGTACGCCGCGGTCACCAATAGAAACCCCGGCGGCGACCAATACGGCGTAGAGCTGAGCGATGTTCTGGACCAGATCATCGCCGGCATCTCGGCCTGGCCCGCGCACGACCTGTTCTAGCGTCGGATGCGGCCTCCGACGAGGTAGTTGACGTAGCGCAGCCGGTCGCAACTGCTTCCCTCCGGGCAGATTTTGCGGTACA
Source organism: Thermoanaerobaculia bacterium (assembly GCA_036277235.1). Classification (GTDB taxonomy): domain Bacteria; phylum Acidobacteriota; class Thermoanaerobaculia; order Multivoradales; family UBA5704; genus DATMER01. The sequence continues at coordinate 5,244 of DASUNJ010000404.1, forward strand.
AGGATTTGCTCATAAGGGCCTCCGGACAGCGCAAAGCCCTGCGCTTTTCGCGATGGGGCTGGGGCTCATGGCCGTGGGCGCCGCGCTCGCCGCGCTCGCCGCGCTCGTCTTCGCGAACTGGAGCTACATCTCGCGGACCGGATCATCAAGCTATCAAGCCTTTTTCCAGCCGGAACGGCCGGGGACGCCCGGCTGCGGAACCGCCCGTTCCGTGACGCGAGCAGAATCGGAATGGCCGGCGTGTCCACGGAAGTGTAACGAAGCTCCTGCTCCGGCGCCTCTCTAATGACACTCATTGGAGGACGAAACCATGGACTATCGCAAAATTGCAGGCGCCGAGCTGAATCTGCTCCGGTTCCTCGGCGTGCTGCCCGAAACGTTCGAGGGCCTGCGGGTGGCCGCGGCCGGTACCCCCGTCTATGACTTGAACGGCGAAGAGCTGTTCCGCCGCATCCCGCTGGGCCGGCAGCGGCAGGAGACTCCGGCTTTCGTGGACATCGCCGTCCATCCTGCCCTGGGAGGGCCGCTGGTGGCGGTGTCCCAGGGGATCGTGTGGGATGAGAAGGCTTTGCTGGAGGCGGCGCAGCTCGCGGCCCGGAAGCGCAAGGTGAAGCCCTACGACACAATGAGGTTCGTCGCCTACAGCGTCCCGAAAGTGGCGGTCCAGTTCCTGGCGAACGGTCAGGAGGTCCTGATGCTGGAGCTCCTCACCTGGATCCCCGTCCCGCCGCCGCGGCGCGAGCGCCTGAAGGACGAGCCTCCGGCGAATTTCGAGCGCTGGTCTTTCCTCGAAGAGACTCCACGGGCTACGCTGCGCCGCCGTGCGAAGAGCTTCGAGGAGCGGGTGGCGCAGTGGGAGACCGTGCTGTCGCAGCGCGACATCCGTCTGGACGTGATCTCGGCAGAGCGCTTCGCTATTTTCGTGGGGCCGATCGAGCCGATTCAGTTCTTCGAGTCGCGCGAGCTGCACTACAGCAAACGGAATTCGGACCATGTGCCCTGCTATGAGCTGCGCGGGCAGGAGACGAACGTCTGGTGCGTCGGCGCCAGCGTTCAGATGGTCCTCGACTTCTACCGCTATGAGTACACCCAGGTCCGCCTCGCCCAGGAGCTCGGGCTGGGCACGCTCGCCAACCCCAACGGGCTGCCCTACAGCCAGGACGGCCTGGTGGTGACCGTGCTCGAGAACATGAGCAGCCAGGCCCTCGACGCCGCGATGAACACGAGCCCCAATTTCAACGAGTTCCGGACGGAGATCCTCGCCAACCGGCCGCTGATCAGTTTCATCCCGGGCCACTCCCGCACTGTCGCCGGGTACACCCGGCAGAACATCGTGCTCCTGGGTATGACACCCTTCCGTGGACTGCTGGTTTATGATCCCTGGCCACCGAACGCCGGGGTGATCACCCGCTGGGAAAACTTTGACACCCAGACCTACAGGAGAACCTTCACGGCCCGGGTGACACTGGTGTGAAAGAAGCAGCTCCAGAAGACCTCGATCGTGCGCGTGAGGCCGCGGCCCGCGTGCTGGCCTCGGGGCTGGTCCAGACGCCGCTCGCGCGCGGCTCGGGAGAGGTCCTGGAGCCGGTTCCCATTCATACTTCGGACGGTGGCGGGATCGCCGGATGGTTCATCGGGATTGCCGCGGCCGGCCGGCTGGCCGGCTTCCTGCAGCTCGCGGCAGACCTGGCCTTCCGGCGCTCTTCGTCGTTCCAGCGCCGTCCCCCCTCTCTCGAAGGGTGCCCGGAAGTGGCCGACTGGCTCGACCGGTCACGAATCCTGGACCGCGCACGCACGCGGGCCACGGCCGGCGAGAGCCTCGCAGAGCCTTTCCTGACCTACGATCAGAACCCCGACCGTCTCGTGTGGGCGGTCGGGGTGACAGACCCTCAAGGCCGGGAAAGCACGATTTACGTGGCCGGCGATTTCGTCTACCGGGCCTAAGTACCCGGTCTCGAGCGTGCGCCGGCGCTCCTCGTACTCGCCTCGGGTCATGGTGTCCTCCTGGTGGAAACCATAGGGACTCGTGCGGACCGCTGTCGAGCCGTCCAGAGCCCGCCGGAGCGCGCAGTGGACGGCTCCACCCGCGCTGTGAGCCATGCCGACCGCGATCTGGACGGTTTCAGCCGCGATGTGAACGCCTCCGGCCGCGATCTGAAACGTCCAGACCGTAGTGAGAACCGTCCACAAAACGATGTGAAACGTCCGGATCGGGATCTGGAACGTCCAGACCGCGATCTGAAACGTTCCGACCTGGCTGTGAGCCGTCTGGACCTCGATGCAAGCCGTTCTCATCGCGGTCTGAGCCGTCCGCAACGCGATCGGAGCCGTTCACATCGCGGCCGAAGCCGTCCGCATCGCGGTTGGAAGCGTTCACATCGCGACCGGAGGCGTCCGGACCGCGGCCGGAGGCGTCCGCGTCGCAGTCCAAGTCGTCCGGAAGGCGGTTGGAAGTATCCACATCGCGCTTGGAGGCGTCCTCGACGGGAAAGGTGCCGTTCGTTCTGCGGTCGAAGGCGTCCCGCAATCGTAAAGCATGATCGGCGTCGGCGGCATCCTCGTCGGAACTGCTTCCCTCCGGGCGGGTTTTGCGGTACAAGGATTTGCTCATGAGCCATCCTGTCCGATCCGGCACCCTCATGCTGCTCGCCCTCTTCGCCCTGGGCGCCGCTCCGGCCGCCAAGGACGTGGCGGAACACCACCACTGGCCGCAGTGGCGCGGCCCGCGCGGCGACGGCGTCGCTCCCCAGGGCGATCCGCCGACGACCTGGAGCGAGACGGCGAACGTCCGCTACAAGGTGGAGATCCCGGGCCGCGGCCATGCCTCGCCGGTGGTCTGGGGCGACCGCATCTATCTGCTGACGGCGATCGATGCCGATGCGCCGGCCCCGGCGGCGCCGGCCGCCGGAGCGCCGACGGATGGAGCGCCCTCGTTCCGCGAGCGTGGCGTGGCCCCCGACCGCGACCTGCGCTTCGTCGTCCTGGCACTCGACCGCGCCACCGGCAAGACCGTCTGGGAGCGCACGGTCGTCCGGGTGCGCCCGCACGAGGGCACCCACCCCGACGGCACCTGGGCGTCGGCCTCGGCGATCACCGACGGCGAGCGGGTCTGGGCGTTTTTCGGCTCACGCGGCGTCCACTGCTTGCGCAGCAGCGACGGCGAGCCGCTCTGGCAGCGCGACCTGGGCGACATGCAGACGAAGATGGGCTTCGGCGAGGGCGCCTCCCCGGCCCTCGCCGGCGACACCCTGGTGGTCAACTGGGACCACGAGGGCGAGAGCTTCATCGCCGCCCTGGACGCCCGGACCGGCGCCGAGCGCTGGCGGGCCGCGCGCGACGAGCGCACCTCGTGGGCGACCCCGCACATCGTCGAGGTGGACGGCCAGCGGCAGGTGGTGGTCAATGCCACCGGCAAGGTGCGCTCCTACGATCTCGCCACCGGCAAGGTGGTCTGGGAGGTGGGGGGGATGACGGCCAACGCCATCCCCACGCCGGTCTCGGCCGGCGGCCTGCTGTTCATCACCAGCGGCTTCCGCGGCAACGCGCTCAAGGCGGTCCGGCTCGCCGGCGCGCGCGGCGACCTGACGGGCACCCCGGCGGTCGTCTGGAGCCACGACCGCGACACGCCCTACGTGCCGTCGCCGCTGCTCTATGACGGCGTGCTCTACATCCTCAAGCACAACACCGGCGTCCTGAGCGCCTTGGACGCCGCCACCGGCAAGGTGCACTACGGCCCGGCGCGGCTGGAGGGGATCGAAGGCGTCTACGCGTCGCCGGTGGGCGCCGCGGGCCGCGTCTACGTCGCCGGCCGCAATGGGGCCACCGCCGTCCTCGGCGCCGGCCCCGAGCTCAAGGTGCTGGCGCTCAACCGCCTCGACGACGGCTTCGAGGCCTCGCCGGCCGTCGTCGGCCGCGAGATCTACCTGCGCGGCCGGCGCCACCTCTACGCCATCGCCGAGGAGGCACCCGCCGCCAAACGGCCTGCAGGTCCGTAGAGCAGCGCCGCCAAGGCTCTTCGAGCGCCTTGGAATTCGACCTCTCAGGCACTGCGCAGGCTGAGGACGCGGAAGAATTCCTCCGCCGCCTCGGCGGGGTTTCCCACGAGGGCCCCCGCTCCTTCTTCCGGCAGCCAGTCGGACGGCAGGTAGTTGCGGTACGGTGCGGAGAGGAAGCGCTGGTCGAAGAGGGCGATGACCCCGGTGTCGCGCGGGGAGCGGATCAGGCGGCCCGCGGCCTGCACCACCCGCGTCATCCCCGGCACCACGAAGGAGTATTCGAAGCCGCGGTCGAAGCGCTCCTGATAGTAGCTCTTGAGCAGCTCCTGCTCCAGCGTCAGCGCCGGCAGGCAGGGGCCGATCACCGCCACCGCCTTCAGCACCTCGCCGGGATAGTCCACCCCCTCCGCGAAGACGCCTCCGGCCACGGCGACCAGCAGCACGTCTCCGAAGACCGCGGAGCGCAGGGCCTGGAGGATCAGGTCGCGCTCCTTGTCGCTGTCCGCCTGGCGCTGGATCAGCGGCCGCTTGGTGCGCAGGCGCATCCGCCCCGTCACCTCGGAGAGGAAGGCGTAGCTCGGAAAGAGCGCCAGGCAGTTGCCCGGCACCGAGTCGGCGAAGGCGGCCAGGCGCTCCGCGATGCGCTCGTAGTTCGACGGCCGCGCCTTCCACGTCGTCGCCACCGTGGGATCGATCACCACCCGCCGGTTCTCGATCGGGAACGGGTTCGGGATCTCCACGAACGCCGTGCGCCCCGCCTCGAAGCCCAACAGGCCGGTGTAGAACTCCGGCGGCGACAGCGTCGCGGACAGCCCGACGGTCGCGTGGGTGCGGCTGAGCACGCTGCCGAGGAAGCGGCTCGGGTCCTTGCACAGGATCTTGAGCCGGGCGTCCCCCCTGCGCACCTCGGCGCACTGGCTGAAGGAGGCGTCCGACACGGCCAGCCCGTTCAGGAAGCGGAGGAAGTCGAAGTAGAGGGCGACGAATGGATCTTCGGGATGGAACGTCTTCGTCTCCCGCTGGTGCTCCAGGTAGTCGACGAAGGCGGCGTCGAGGTCGGGGCGCAGGCGCCAGAAGCGGTCCTCGGGGATCGGGTACTCGACCGCCCGGTCGCCGCCCGGCCCCTGTTCGAGAGCGTCTTCAACTGCTGCTTCGATCGCCGAGGCGAGCTTCAGGCAGAGGTTCTCGATGCGGAAGTGGATCGGCTCGCCCCAGCGCCCCAGCGACTCGGCGGCCTTGCGCGCCGCCATGGCCGAGAGCTCGGGACTGTAATAACCGCGCCCGCGGTCCACGAGGTTGTGCACCTCGTCGATGACCAGCACCATGTCCGCGAGGTCCTGCTCCGGGCCGAAGGCGGTGAGGGCCACGTACGGGTCGAAGGCGTAGTTGTAGTCGCAGACCGTGACCTGGACGCGGCCGCTCAGCTCCAGGCTGACCTCGAAGGGGCAGACCTCGTTCGCCCGCGCGGACTGGAAGATCGCATCGGGCTCCAGGGCCGGGTAGGAGTCGTAGAGCTGCCCGAGGAGGCCGGTCGTGGCGAGCTTGAGGCCGTAGTCCTTGGCGTAGCGGCAGTACTCCTCGTGACAGATGATCTGGTCGTTGGCGCACATCTTCGCCTTGGCGCGCAGGCGCAGGGAGCGGAAGGCCCCGTCCTGGTTCAGGAGGTTGAGGACGGCGGTGGCCATCTCCTGCTGCGTCGTCTTTGCGGTCAGCACGAAGAGCCGCTTGTCGTTGGCGAGGCAGTAGCGCAGGGCAGGGTAGAGCGCCGCGACCGTCTTGCCGATGCCGGTCGTGGCCTGCAGCAGCAGGTGCTCGCGGTTGGCGACCGCGGTCTCGACGGCCGCGAGGATCAGCTCCTGGCCGGGGCGCAGCTCGGGGTAGGGGAAGCGCAGGCGTTCGGACGCGGCGCGCCGCTCCTCGAAGCGCTGGCGCTCCGCCTCCCAGCCGTAGACGAGCGCGTTCAGGCGCCGGCGGACGATGGCGTCGAGGAGCTGGACGTCCACTTCCAGGGACTCGCGCTCCACGTCGTCGCTGCCGATGGAGATCAGGACCAGCTCGGCGCGGACCGGAAAGTCCGCGGTGGTGCGGCCGAGCATCCAGGCGTAGAGAAGGGCCTGGCGCTGGTACATCTCGCGCACGGAGGGCGGCAGCGGAGCGCCGCGGCGGACCGACTTGATCTCCTCGACGACCAGGAATCCGTCGGGGTCATTGCGCAGGCCGTCGATGCGGCCATGGACCCGCACGGTCCAGCCGCGGTGCTCGAAGCTGTAGGTGACCACGACCTCGCGGCGGTAGGAGGGATCGCTGGCCAGCGACTCTTCCTGATACTTGCCGTGAATCGCCTGCCCGAGCCACATCCGTTCGTAGCCGCCGCGGCTGGAAAAGCCCAGGCTTCTCAGTGGCCCTTCGAGAAGGTCGGCCACCGAGATGTCCAGCGTCAAGGCCTCGGGGTCGAAACGGGGAGGCATGCGGCGTAAGTATAGCGGAAGGCCCCCCGCCTAACTTCCCATCGCGTTGACTTACTGCCCCGGGCGGGGGGTTTCCTCCCCCCGGGGTGGGGGAGGGTTGGTTCTGGGGGGAGGCTAGGAGGGGGGCGCTCCGAGGTCGATAAGCTCGTGGCAAGCGCGCAACACCCCCCTCCTAGCCTCCCCCCGTTCCCAACCGCCACCCTCCCAGGGGGGAGGGACCGGACCTTCCGGCCCCCTCTCCCTCACGCTGGTGAGGGAGTGGGATGGGGAGAGGGAGGATGGGATCAGTGCAGCGA
>DASUNJ010000405.1:0-6103 GCA_036277235.1 Thermoanaerobaculia bacterium
CCGAACGGCCGACCTGGCTGCCCCCGCTGCTGGTCCTCACGCTTCTGGCAGGGTCGGTCGGGCTCGTCCTGCAGATGCGCACCGACCCGGTGGAGATGGTTCGCGGGCAGTTGGAGATGATCAAGGTCGACATGCCGCAGGAGCAGGTCGACCAGATGATCGAGGACGCCGAGAACCAGACCACCGCCGCCAAGATCGGCCTCGCCGCGATCGGCGCCGTGCTCCAGCCCATCCTCTTCGCCGTCCTGGCGGTGCTCTTCTGGCTCGGCTTCCGGATGTTCGGCTCCGAGATCGACTATGTGCGCAGCCTGGCCACGACGCTGCACGGCTATCTGCCTCTCGCGCTGGCCTCGCTGATCAACCTGCCGCTGATCTTCACCCGCGAGACCCTCACCTTCGAGGAAGCGGCCAACGGCGGCGTGTTGGTGTCGAGCCTGAAGGCCCTGGCGCCGGAGGACACCCCCGTCGTCACCGAGGTCCTGCTGGGGAGCATCGACCTGTTCACGGTCTGGGCGATGGTCCTGCTCGCGATCGGCTACAGGGAGGTCGCGAAGGTGTCCTCGGCCGTGGCGTCGGGCATCGTCATCCTGTTCTGGTTGATCTTCGTACTTTTCAAAGTAGGCATCGCGGCCGCCTTCATGCGCTGAGGAGAGGGTGTTGAAAAGGATTCTGATCACGGTCCTGGTCCTGGGGCTGCTCGCCGTCGTGGTGTTCGCGAGCCTGCGCGGCAGCCGGCGGGAGAAGGGGACCAAGGTCTACGTGGAAGAGGTCTCGCGCCGCGACATCGGGCGCGTGGTCAAGGCGAGCGGGAAGATCGATCCGCGCGAGAAGGTCAACATCTCCGCCCACGTGATCGGCAAGATCGAGCACCTCTACGTCGAGGAGGGGGACCTGATCCGCAAGGGCCAGCCGTTCCTCGACCTGGAGAAGGAGGCCTACACGGCCGACCGCGATCAGTGGTCGGCGCAGCTCCGCAAGGCGGGGACCGAGGTGCGGCAGACCCAGGTTTCGCTCGCCGATGCCAGGAACAAGCTGGCCCGCGCCCGGCGTTTGAACCAGGAGGGGATCCTCTCGGCCGAGCAGCTCGAAGCGGCCGAGCTCGCCCAGGCCACCGCCGAGCTCCGCCTGGAGGATGCCCGCGAGTCGGTGCGGCAGGCCCAGGCCAACCTGGCGGAAGCCCAGGACAACCTGAAGAAGACCACCATCTACGCTCCCCTGACCGGCCGGGTCATCGCGCTCAACACCGAGGAAGGGGAGGTCGTGGTCTCCGGCACGATGAACAACCCGGCGTCGGTGATCGGCGAGATCGCGGACCTCTCGGTCATCCTCGCCAAGGTGGATGTCGACGAGACCGAGGTGGTCCTGGTCAAGCCCGGCCAGAAAGCCCGCATCCTGGTCGACGCGCTGCCCGACCAGGAGTACCACGGCCGCGTCGCGGAGGTCGGCAACAAGGGCTTCAGCCGCACCCAGCAGCCCGACGTCACGTTCTTCAACGTCGAGATCCTGCTGGAAGATCCGGACGAGGACCTGCGGCCGGGCATGTCGGTGCGGGCGGAGATCGACACCGCCGTCCACCCGGACGTGCTGGTGGCGCCGATCCAGGCCGTGGTTGAACGCGACGTCAAGGACAAGGAGACGGACGTGGTCTTCGTGGCCGTGGACGGCAAGGCCGTGCAACGGATCGTGAGGACCGGCATCTCGGACGAGACGCAGGTCGAGATCGTCTCCGGGGTGCAGGCGGGGGACAAGGTGATCACCGGGCCCTACCGCTCTCTGCGCGACCTGGACGACGGCGAGAAGATCCTGGTGACCGACCAGAAGCAGGAAGAGCGGTCCCGGCGCAAGAAGGCAAAGGAAGAAGAAACCGAAGGGGAAGCTCAAGTCGAGGTGGATTGATGGCGCTGATCGAGATTCGGAACATCTACAAGATCTACGACATGGGCGCCGAGAAGGTGCACGCCCTCAACGGCGTGAACCTGGAGATCGAGCGCGGCGAGTACGTGGCGATCATGGGCTCGTCGGGGAGCGGCAAGTCCACCCTGATGAACCTGATCGGCTGCCTGGACACGCCGACCTCGGGCGTCTACCGCCTGAACGGCGTGGAGGTCCAGGAGCTGGGGGACACCGAGCTCGCGGGCATCCGCAACAAGGAGATCGGCTTCGTCTTCCAGACCTTCAACCTGCTCGCCCGCACGGATGCGCTGCACAATGTCGAGCTGCCGCTCATCTACTCCGGAATTCCGCGCAAGGAGCGGCGCGCCCGCGCGGAGCGCGCGCTGCAGCGGGTGGGGCTCGGGGAGCGCATGCACCACAATCCGAACGAGCTCTCCGGCGGCCAGCGCCAGCGCGTAGCCATCGCTCGCGCCCTGGTCAACGAGCCGTCGCTGCTGCTCGCCGACGAGCCCACCGGCAACCTCGACTCGAACACCTCCAGGGAGATCATGGATCTCTTCGACGAGCTGCACCAGGCGGGCAACACGGTCCTCCTGGTCACCCACGAGCCCGACATCGCCGAGCACGCCTGGCGCCAGGTCCAGCTCCGCGACGGCAAGGTGACGGACGACCATCCCACCTCCCGGGCCTCGGCGGCCAACAACCCTGTAGAGACGCCCCGTGGGGCGTCTCCGGGCGGGGAGGAGACGCCCCACGGGGCGTCTCTACAGTAGGTCGGTCACATGATTCTCTCCGAAAATTTCCGCGTCGCCTTCTCGGCCATCCGCGCCAACAAGATGCGCTCGGTCCTGACGACGCTGGGCATCATCATCGGCGTGGCCGCGGTGATCGCGGTGGTCTCGATCGTCCAGGGGCTCCAGTTCATGATGAACCAGGAGTTCCAGGGCGTGGGCGCCACCTACATGTTCGTCTTCCCCGACACGCAGCAGGGCGGCGGCCACGGCGTGGTGCTGGCGCGCCAGGTCAAGCTCACCTGGCAAGACGGCCAGGCCATCCGCGACCAGGTGCAGGGCATCAAGATGATCACGCCGGTCATCATGGGCGCCGAGGTGGTGAAGTACCGCGACCGCAGCCATCGGCCGGAAGCGGTCTCGGGAGTCAACGAGGATTACCCCGAAGTGGCGAACCACACGGTCGACCGCGGCCGCTTCATCTCGCGCATCGACCTGCAGCACCGGCGCAAGGTGGCGGTGGTGGGGCAGGAGGTCGTGGACGAGCTGAACCTGGGGGCCGACCCGATCGGCAAGGAGATCTACATCGGCAGCCTGCCGGTGACGGTGATCGGGGTGATGGAGGAGCGCGGCCAGGCGCTCGGCCGCAACCGGGACGACCTCGTCTTCGTGCCGTTCGACGCGGCCCTCACCCTGTTCGGCCGGGCCGCCGGTGACCAGGTCCAGCTCCAGATCCAGGCGGCCTCTCCCGAGATGGTGGAAGAGGTAAAGGACGGCATCCAGAGGGTCCTGCGCCAGCGCCACCACATCGACCGCGGTGAGCAGGACGACTTCCAGGTGGTGATGCAGGACGAGATCCTCTCCGCCGTGAACCGGGTCCTGGGCGGGGTGACCGCGGTGGTCGGCGGGGTGGTGAGCATCGCCCTGCTGGTGGGCGGCATCGGCATCATGAACATCATGCTGGTCTCGGTCACCGAGCGCACGCGGGAGATCGGCGTGCGCAAGGCGGTGGGGGCGCGGCGGCAGGACATCCTCGTCCAGTTCCTGATCGAAGCCGTCACGCTTTCCCTCGTGGGAGGGGGTCTGGGCCTCGCGATCGGCTACGGCCTGGGCGCGCTGGTGTCAGCCGTGATCCCCGGCGACTTCCCCCCTGCCTACGTGCCGCTCTGGGCCGTGGGGCTCGCTTTCGGATTCTCGGCGGTGGTGGGGATCTTCTTCGGGATCTACCCGGCAGGGAAGGCTTCCCGGCTCGATCCCATCGACGCTCTCAGGTACGAGTGATCCTCATTCGATCACGGCGGAGGTAGCCGCCTCGCCGTTCGTGCTCACGGACCCGGACCATACCCGGCCGTCGGCGGCAGTGACCTGCAGCCGCCACGCGCCGGCAGGGACGTCGGCGACGGTGACCGCGCCTCCGGCCAGCGGCCAGGATCGCTGGATGAACCCGCCGGGGTTGACCCCGAGGTAGGGAGCCCCGTCCACGGCGGTGAGGGTCAGGGCTGCGGCGGCGCGGGACTCGATAAGGGCCGGAACACGGACCGTCAGCGCCGCCCCGCTGGGCAACGTGACTTCCAGACGCTTGCCGGGCACGGTGGCCCTGGCGATCGTGGAAGCCGAGCCGGCGGCCTTGACCAGGAGGTTCCAACGGCCGGGCGGGACCTGCTGGAGAAATCCCAGACCCCGGTCGCTCAGACGCGGCTCCTCCACGTGGACCGGGCGGCCCCCCTCGTCGAGCACGACGACGGTTGCCCATACCGGCGGCTCGCCGGCGGTCCGCCGGACGGTGAGCGCCAGTCCCTCGGTCGGATCGAGCTCGATCGTCAACGGCTCCGCCGGAACGCCGACTTCGACGTCGACGATCCTTTCCTCCTGAGCATAGCCGTCGCCCCGCACGGTGAGCCGGTAGCGGCCCGGGGCCAGGCTGGCGGTGACGAACGAGCCAGCCGCGTTCGTCCCTACGGTGGTCAGAGGCCCTGGCTCGTCGCCGCCGAGAAACCTTTGGAGATAGACCAGCGCCTCCGCCACGCCCTCGCCGGAGCCGGCGGCGACCACGGTGCCCGTGAGCACCGCGGTGGCGATCTCGATCACGACCTCGTGGTCCTCGGTGAGCTCTAGGTCTTCGCTCTGGCTCAGCATCCGCTCGGAATGGGTCACCTCGACGCGGTAGCGCCCCGGCTCCAGGTCCTCGAACCGGAAGGCGCCCTGATGATCGGTCGTCACGCCGCGCTCGGCCGTTACGTCCAGACCGCGGAGGCTGACATGGGACCGGGGCAGCGGCCGGTCCTCGATCAGCACCAGCCCGCCGAGCGCCAGCCCGCCGCCGAGCTTCAGGTCGCGCTCCACCTCGCGGTCGCCGGGCGCGATCGCCACCCATGCGTCGGCCTCGCGCCGCCCTCCAGCCAGTCGAGCCCGCAGGTGCCAGTCGCCGGCTTCGAGAGCGGCGATCTCATAACGCCCAGTGTGGTCGACCGTCGCGGACCGCGCCGGCCGCCCCGCGCGCTCTGCCGTGACCTCCACTGCCGCCATCTGGCCAGGATCGAGACCCAGGACCCGGCCGGAGAGGATCGCCCCGCGCCGCAGCACCATCTCGATCCCGTCGACGTCGCGCCCCGCCACCTCGATCACAGAGGGATGGACGGCGGGTGCGAAGCCACCGGTCTCGGCCTCGAGGTCGAAGCTGCCGTCGGCTACCGCGAGGAGCTCGAACCGGCCGTCGGCGCCGCTCGATGCCCGGTACCCGCGCGGACCGCGCTCGCTGCGGTTTCTCAGAGTCACCTCGGCGCCGGGCCTCGGCTCCCCCGCCTCGTCGACCACGCGGCCGGCGACCGTCGTGCCTTTCTCCAGCGTCAGGTCGACCCGGTTCTCTCCCGGCTGGACGTCGACCTGCTGAGTCTTTCCTTTGTAGGCCGGATGGCTGACAGCCAGCCCCGTCAACCCCCGAGGGACGCCCGCCAGGCGGTAACGGCCCTCGGCATCGGACTCGGACTGGACTGCGCCGACGCGGGCGCGGGCACCGGCGACCGGCTCGCCGCCAGGGGCGGTGATCCAGCCGCTGACGACGGCGCCGCGGCCGAGGACGAGGCGGACGTCCTGCACCTCTCCGTTCGGCGGCACCTGGAGCTCGACGGGCTCGGGAGGCAGGAACCCCTCCGCTGAGGCCTCCAGCGTCACCGCGCCCGGCGCGACTTCGGCGAAGGCGAACGCTCCGTCGTGGCCGGCCTCGACGTCCGCCGTGTTCTCGGACCGCCGCACTTTTACGCCGACGGTCCCGGGCGGCGGCGGCGCGGGGCGCATGCGCACGCTCGCTCCCGGCACCGGCTCGCCGGAAACGTCCTCGACCCGTCCGCGGAGGCGGGAGGCCGGCTCCAGCACCACCACGAGAGGCTTGGCGGTCGGCGCCTCGACCCCCTCCACCCAGGAGGGCACGTACCCCTCGTGCGTCACGAGGACGTTTACCCTCCGCCCCCTGGCGAGGTCCG
>DASUNJ010000406.1:0-9794 GCA_036277235.1 Thermoanaerobaculia bacterium
AGGCCCGCGAGAGCTTCATCCACGAGGCGCTCGCGACCGCCAAACGCGACCGCGACGCGGCCGAAGCCCGCCTGCGGGAGTACGAGGAGAGGCTGGCCCAGTCCCGCGCGGAAGCCACGGCCATCGTGGAGGAGGGCCGCCGCGATGCCGTGGTGGTCAAGCAGCGCATCGAGGAGGACGCTCAGCGCGAAGCCGACAAGCGGCTCGAGCGCGCCAAGCGCGAGATCCAGATCGCGACCGAGACCGCCACCAAGGAGCTGTACCTGCTCTCCGCCCGGCTGGCGACCGACATGGCCGGCAAGATGATCGGGCGCGAGCTCACACCCCAGGACCATGAGCGCCTCATCGCCGAGTCGCTCGACGGCGTGAACAAGTCAGCGATACCCCCGCGAGTCTGATGCCATGGCAAACGTGAACGACCGCGAGCTGGCCATCGCCCGCATCTACAGCAAGGCCATGCTGGACCTCGCCGAGCAGCAGGGCGAGGCCGACAACCTGCTCGAGGAGCTGCAGGAGGCGGTGAAGTTTCTCGACCGCAGCCCGGAGTTCGAGCAGTTCCTGGGCAGCCCGCTGGTGGACGACGAGGACCGCTCCCGTACGCTGGAGCGCGCCTTCCGCGGCCGCGCCAGCGACCTGCTCGTGGACTCGCTCCAGGTGGTCAACCGCAAGGGCCGGCTCGGCCTGTTGCGCGCCATCGCCGAGGGCTACCGCATCGAGCACGGCCTGCTGCGTGGAATTGTCGAGGCCCACGTGCGCACGGCGGTGCCGCTCGGCGAAGCGCTGCGGACCCGGGTGCGCGAGTCCGTCGCCCGCTACACGGGCAAGCAGCCGCGCCTGATCGAGAAGGTGGACCCGTCGGTGATCGGCGGCATCGTCATCGAGGTCGAAGGCCGGAAGATCGACGGCAGCGTGGCGAGCCGGCTGCGCGAGCTCGGGCAGGCGCTCGAGCGGCGCGCGTCCGAGGAGATCGTCCGCGCCCGCGCCTGAACGAACCCATAGGAATTCTTTCGAGAAACACTGAGGAACAACATGAGATTGAATGTCGACGAGATCGGATCGGTCATCACCGAAGAGATCCGGAAATACCGCACCGAGGTCGACCTCTCCGAGGTGGGCAAGGTGCTCGAGGTCGGCGACGGCATCGCGCGGATCTACGGCCTGACCGGCGCCATGGCCGGCGAGCGCCTGGAGTTCGCGAACGGCGAGTTCGGCCAGGTGTTCAACCTGGAGGAGAGCTCGGTCGGCGCGGTCGTCCTCGGCGACTACCTGGGCATCAAGGAGGGGGACGAGGTGCGGCGCACCGGCGAGCTGCTCTCCGTGCCCGTCGGCCACGAGATGATCGGCCGCGTGGTCGACCCGCTCGGCCGCCCGCTGGACGGCAAGGGCGTGATCGAGACCCCGCACCGCCGTCCGCTGGAGTTCAAGGCGCCGGGCATCGCCGAGCGCCAACCCGTGAACGAGCCGCTGCAGACAGGCATCAAGGCCATCGACGCCATGATCCCCATCGGCCGCGGCCAGCGCGAGCTGATCATCGGCGACCGCAAGACCGGCAAGACCGCCGTGGCGCTCGACACGATCCTCAACCAGAAGGACAGCGGCGTCATCTGCGTCTACGTCGCGATCGGTCTCAAGGAGTCCACGGTCGTCGGCCTGATCGACAAGCTGCGCGAGCATGGCGCGCTCGACTACACGATCGTCATCTCGGCGTCGGCAGCGGATCCCTCTCCCCTACAGTACATCGCTCCGTACGCGGGCGCGGCCATGGCCGAGTACTTCATGTATCAGGAGGGCAGGGCGACCCTGTGCGTCTACGACGACCTGTCGAAGCAGGCGCAGGCCTACCGCCAGCTCTCGCTGCTGCTCCGCCGGCCGCCGGGCCGCGAGGCGTATCCCGGCGACGTGTTCTATCTCCACTCCCGCCTGCTGGAGCGCAGCGTGAAGCTGCGCGAGGAGTTCGCGGTGGTGCCGAAGGATACGCCGGAAAACAGCCGCGACCGCAACCTGGCCGTCAAGCATCCGGAAGGGCTCGGCGCTCCCGCGGAGGTGCGGCCCGACGACGAGTTCGGACTGTTCCACCGTCCGCACGGCAAGCACAAGGCCGCGGCGTTCCTCGACACGCTCCAAGATAAGGATAAGTACCGCGTCCATCGCTTCCCGGACACCGGCGGGTCGCTGACCGCGCTGCCGATCATCGAGACGCTGGAGGGCGAAGTTTCAGCCTACATTCCGACCAACGTGATCTCGATCACCGACGGCCAGATCTACCTGGAGCCTGACCTGTTCTTCGCCGGCGTGCGTCCCGCGATCAACGTCGGCATCAGCGTGTCGCGCGTGGGCGGCAATGCGCAGCGCAAGGCGATGAAGAAGGTCGCCGGCACGCTGCGGCTCGATCTCGCGGCCTTCCGCGAGCTGGAAGCGTTCGCGCAGCTCGGCACCGAGCTCGACCAGGCCACCCAGCGCCAGCTCGACCGCGGCCAGCGCATGGTGGAGCTGCTCAAGCAGCCGCAGTATCGCCCGTATCCCGTCGGCGAGCAGATCATCTCCCTGTTCGCCGCCACCCAGGGTTTCCTCGACGACCTGCCGGTCCCCCAGGTGCGGCCGTTCGAGGAGGCGATGCTCAAGCACTTCCGCGACGAGTACCCCGAGGTCCTCGAGGAGCTCGACCGAACCGGCGAGATGCCGAACGACCTGTCGGACCGCATCAAGCAGGTGATCCGGGACTTCAAGACCCACGCCGCCCGCGGCGCTGCTGCGTAGGAAGAGGCCATGGCGAATCGAAGAGTCCTGGTCAAGCGGCGCAAATCGGTGCGCAACATCCGCAAGATCACGCGGACCATGCAGCTCATCGCGACCGCTCGGTTCCAGGCGGCTTTCAACCGGGCGGTGGCGACCAAGCCGTACACGGAGAAGCTGGCCGAGCTGGTGGCCGACCTCTCGCGGGCGGCCGGCAACGTCGAGCACCCATTGCTCCAGACGCACGACGATGTGAACGCCTCGGCGCTGGTGGTGATCACGAGCGACCGCGGTCTCGCCGGAGGCTACAACGCGAACGTGCTGCGGAGCGCCGTAGGGCACATCGAGGAGCAGCGGGGGCGCGGGGTTGCGCCGCGGGTCCACATGGTGGGAAGGAAGGGGATCAACTTCTTCAAGTTCCTGCGGCGGGAGATTGCGGAACAGACGACGGGGCTCGGCGACAAGCCACGCTTCGAACAGATCGAGCCGATCGCGAACGACCTGATGGACCGCTTCATCCGGGGCGAGATCGCCTCGGCGCACGTGGCCTACATGCGCTTCCACTCGGCCGGCGTGCAGCGGCCGGCCGTGGTGCAGCTCCTGCCCCTTTCGCCCGAGCAGCAGCAGGGCGAGGAGGAGGCAAAACCGGTTGAGTACGAGTTCTCGCCCGACCCGAAGCAGCTCCTCGACGAGTTGCTGCCCGCGACCGTGCGCGCTCGGCTCTTCCAGGCTTTCAACGATGCGATCGTGTCGGAGCAGGTCGCCCGCATGGTCGCGATGAAGGCGGCCACCGACGCGGCGGGGGATATGATCAAAGCGCTGACGCGGGAATACAACCGCGCCCGGCAGACGCAGATCACCATGGAGCTTCTGGACATCGTCGGCGGCGCCAACGCCCTGTCCTGAGCCCTTCAAGGATTGGAACCCAAGATGCAGACCGATATCGGAAATGGTGGTAATACCGGCAAGATCACCCAGGTGATCGGCTCCACGCTGGACGCCCAGTTCGAGGAGAACCAGCTGCCGGGGATCTACAACGCCCTGCGCGTCGAGGTCCAGCGCACGGTGCTCGGCCAGACCGTGCAGGAGACGCTCTGGTGCGAGGTGGCCCAACATCTCGGAGGCGGACGCGTGCGCGCGGTCGCCCTCGGCTCGTCCGACGGTCTCCAGCGCGGCTCGGACATCCTCGACACCGGCGCGCCCGTGAGCGTGCCCGTAGGTATCGAGACGCTCGGCCGGGTGTTCAACATGGTCGGCGAGCCCATCGACGGCCTCGGCCCGGTGCATGCCACCGAACGCCGGCCGATCCATCACGCGCCGCCCGAGTTGGACGAGCTCTCTTCGAAAACCGAGCTGTTCGAGACCGGCATCAAGGTCATCGACCTGCTCTGCCCGCTGGTGCGCGGCGGCAAGGCCGGACTGTTCGGCGGCGCGGGCGTGGGCAAGACCGTCATCATCCAGGAGCTGATCGCCCGTCTCGCCCGCTTCCACAGCGGCTACTCCTGCTTCGCCGGAGTGGGTGAGCGCACCCGCGAGGGCAACGACCTCTGGCTGGAAATGCAGGAGGCGAAGATCGGCGACACGGGCAAGCGCGTCATCGATCAGACCGTGATGGTGTTCGGCCAGATGAACGAGCCGCCCGGAGCCCGCCTGCGCGTGGCTCTCTCGGCGCTCACCATGGCCGAGTACTTCCGCGATCAGACCGGCGTTGACACGCTGCTCTTCATCGACAACATCTTCCGGTTCTCGCAGGCCGGTTCCGAAGTGTCCGCGCTGCTCGGCCGCATGCCTTCGGCCGTCGGCTACCAGCCGACGCTGGGCACGGAGATGGGCGAGCTGCAAGAGCGCATCACCTCCACCAGCCGCGGCGCCGTCACCAGCATCCAGGCCATCTACGTGCCCGCCGACGACTACACCGACCCGGCGCCCGCCACCGCGTTCGCCCACCTGGACAGCACGGTGAACCTGGAGCGGAGCATCTCGGAGAAGGGCATCTACCCGGCCGTGGACCCGCTGGCGTCGAGCAGCCGCATCATCGCGCCCGAGTACATCGGCGACCTGCACTATGCAGTGGCGCGCAAGGTCCAGCAGATCCTCCAGCGCTACCGCGACCTCCAGGACATCATCGCGATCCTGGGCGTCGACGAGCTCTCCGAAGAGGACAAGATCATCGTCCGCCGAGCGCGCAAGGTCGAGCGTTTCCTGTCGCAGCCGTTCTTCGTGGCCGAGCAGTTCACCGGCCTGCCCGGAATCTACTGCTCGCGCGAGGACACGATCCGCTCCTTCGACGAGCTTTGCGACGGCAAGTGGGACCACCTGCCCGACCAGGCGTTCATGTACGTCGGCGCGATCGAGGACGCGGCGGCCGCGGCCGAGAAGATGGCGACCCAGGACAAGAAGTAGACCGGCGAGGCGCGCATGGCGAAGAACGACACGTTTCATTGCAGTGTGATCACTCCGGAGCGGGCCGTGCTGGAGGCTGACGCGACGTTCGTGGCCTTCCCGGCGCACGACGGCGAGGTCGGCATCCTGCCCGGCCGCGCGCCGCTGCTCTTCAAGATGGGCATCGGCTCGCTCCGGGTGGAGACCCCGGAGGGGAAGCGCGAGTTCTTCGTGGACGGCGGCTTCGCCCAGATGGTGGAGAACCGTCTGACGCTCCTGACCGAGCAGGCGAGGGCCGTGGAGGACATCGATCCGGCCGCGGCCGAGCGCGCTCTCGCCGAGGCCCGCGACATGCCCTCGATCACCGAAGCCGAGTTCGCCGCCCGTCAAAGGGCCGTCCGCCGCGCCGAAACTCAGATCCATCTCGCTGAAAGCCGCTGAGCGAGTACGAGCCTCTCTTCTCTGAAACCCGCACCGGCGAGGACGATCTCGAGCCGGTGCGGGAGCACTTCCGCAAGGCAAGCCGTCCTTTCCTCCGCAATCCGTGGTCCTGGTTCGCCTGGGCCGTGCTGCTGCCAATTGCCGCGCTGATCACTCCGCTGGCGTTCCGCATGGGCGGACCCGCCGCCGTGCTTTTCACCTGGTCGGGCGTGATCCTCATCGGGGGAGCGGTGGAGATCGTGGGGATCCGGCGGGCGGGCGGAGGGTTCGGAGGAGGGAGCACGCCGCTCGCCTCCTGGGTGCTGAGCCTGCAGGGCAATCTGTCGTTCGTGGCGCTCGCGTTGTCGTTCCTGCTCGTCTGGCAGGATGCGGCCTGGGCGCTCCCCGGGCTCTGGCTGCTGCTCCTCGGGCATTCCTTCTACATGCTCGGCGGGCTGGCCTTTCCGCCGTTCCGCACGACCGGCCTGATCTATCAGGTCGGCGGGCTCGTCGCGCTCTGGCCGGGAGGGTTGCCGTTGCTAGCCTTTGCCGCGGCCACGGCGGTGGGCAACTTCTGGATGGGGTTTTCGATCTGGCGGGAGCGCCACCTCTAACAAAACCCGGCCCAACGGGCCGGCAGAACAAAGCCCGGGGCTGCGGCCGAAGGCCGATGCCCTGGGATAACGGCCGCACATCATCCACGCGGCCTGAAGGGCCGCGAGAATCTTCCTCCCGCCCTCTCGCGCCCCTACAGGGCGCTCTGTGATGCCGTGCTTCTTTCCCAGGGCATCGCTGCGCTCAGCCCTGGGCTCCGCTCTCCCGGCCCGTTGGGCCGGGTTTTGTTGGCGACGAAGCTCCTCGGCGCGGCTCCAAGGAGCCTGGGGCCGATTTAAGGGCCTTGGATCGGATCTAAGAAGCTTAGGACCGATTTAAGGAGCTTGGATCCGATCCAAGAAGCTCAGATCCAATCTAAGAGGCTTGCGGCGTTTTCCAAGCAGCTTAAATCGGATCTAAGAAGCTTGGACCCGAATTAAGAGGCTTAGGGCGGATCTAAGAAGCTTAGATCCGATTTAAGGGGCCTCGATCCGATCTAAGAAGCTTGCGGCGTTTTCCAAGGAGCTTAGGACGGATTTAAGAAGCTTAGATCCGATCTAAGGGTCTTGGGAAGGATCTAAGGGTCTTGGATCCGATCTAAGAAGCTTAGGGCCGATCTGAGGATCTTGGATCGGTTCCGAGAGCCTTGAAGCCGTCCAAAGAAATCCTGGCCCGCGCCAAGAAGCTTGGACCCGCTCCCGGCGGCAACGCTCGCGCTGTCGTTTCTGCTCGTCTGGCAGGATGCGGCATGGGCTCTCCCCCGGGCTCTGGCTGCTGCTCCTGGCTTTTTCGAAGAAGAATCGGGAAGACGCGCTGGAATTGACGGCCGACCGGCCGACGCGCAAGATCCAGTCCTCTCAGGTATCGCATCCCGGCTGAATGAAGCCTGGCCCGCGAGATCGCAAAGGAGGTACTGATGAGAGTTCGTTCCATTTTCCTGCTGCTTGTTGCTCTTCTCTCCCCCTCCACCTTGATGGCAGAAAATCAGCAACCGAGCCGCGCACCCGTCGTGCTCGTCGAGATAAACAGCAACGGAGACGTGAGGCTCTTGCTGGCGGTCTACAACGACGGGGAAGCCATCCTCGCACGGAAGGACACCACTCATCCCGAAGGCGAGATCTGCATAGCGGCCGTGCCTGCCGAAGCCCTGGCGGTGCTCGAAGAGACGCTTCGTGACGCAGGGGCCCTGCGTCTGGACGACGCGATTGAGATCGCTGGCCTGACCCGTAAGACCATCAGCTTTTTCGCAGGCCCGGATCAACATGGCCGGACTCATGGCAACACGTTCGGTTATTCGAGAGCGGAAGGGCCGTACTTGATCGTAGCCCGGGCCGTCCAGGACGTGTTGAACAATCACTTTGGAGGTTGCCGCTGAACCGATGGAGCTGAAAGTCGCAGTGCAGAAATGCTCTACGGCTTCCAGGTTCCTGGAGGAAGCCATGAAGATACGCTCGCTTACGATTCTGTTCTTGAGTGCAGCCAGTCTGCTCCTGAGCCGATCAGCCATCGCCGAGAGCGATGATACCGAGGAGCTCATCCAACTTCTCCAGCAAGCCGGCTTTACAGGCCGCGTTCAGTCGACTCTCGAGCAACGCCTTGGACGGTCCCTGGATCCGAAGCTCGCTACTCTGGGGCGGGACATCTTCTTCGACAGTGCAATCAGCCTGCACGACGACAACAGTTGCGCCGGCTGCCACTCGCCGGCCAACGGCTTCGGGGACTCCCAGTCGATCGCGATCGGCGTGGACAACAATGGCCTGGTGGGGCCTCGGCGCGTGGGACCGCGCAATCAGCGCCGCAGCCCTGCCATCCTCAACACGGCCTTCTATCCGAGACTCATGTGGAACGGCAGGTTCTTCGCTCCCTCGGGGGACCCGTTCGACAATTCCGAGGGCTTCACCTTTCCGCAGCCGGAAGGGACGAGCGATTTCCCGCCCCACGACCCTGCGATCCGGCATCTCTTGACGGCCCAGGCCCATCTGCCTTCCACCGAGCTTCCCGAAACCGCGGGCTTCACCGGCACGCGAGGAACCATCTCTCCGGACTTCGATCAGTTCGACAACGGCAAGGGTGAAGCAGTGCCCGCTCCGGACGGGAGCGGCTTCCGCAATGAGCCGATCCGGCAAGCCGCCCTGGCGCGGATCAACGCCATGCCGGCCTATCGCGCGCGCTTCGGCGAGCTGTTTCCGGATATTGCGGCGGGCGGGCCCGTCTCCTTCGTCCAGGTCGCCCAGGCCATCGCGGAGTTCGAGTTTACGATGACCTTCGCGGATGCCCCGATCGATCGCTTTGCGCGCGGCGATCGCAAAGCCCTGACGCCGCCCGAAAGACGAGGCGCGATCCTGTTCTTCGGCAGTGCCGGGTGCGTGGGTTGTCATGCCGTTGCGGGAAAATCCAACGAAATGTTCAGCGACTTTGAAAACCACGTCCTGGGCGTACCGCAGATTGCTCCGGTTTTCGGCGCGGGCGCGGGGAATGTCCGGTTCGACGGTCCGGGCGCGGACGAGGACTTCGGCCTGGAGCAGGTCTCTGGAGACCCAGCAGACCGGTACAAGTTCCGGACGTCGCCGCTGCGCAATCTTGCCCTGCAGCCGGCTTTCTTTCACAACGGCGCCTTTACCGATCTGAAGGACGCCGTCGTTCATCATCTGGATGTGATCAGGTCCGCCGGCGAGTACGATCCTTCGGCTGCAAGGATCGATCACGATCTCAGGATCAGGCTCGGCCCGATCGGGCCGGTCCTCGATCGCCTCGATCCGCTGGTACGCCGGCCTCGATTCCTTTCGAGACCGGAGATCGAAAATCTCGTCGCATTCCTGAGCAGAGGGTTGCTCGATCCCAATGCCAGGCCCGAGCGTCTGTGTAGGCTCGTTCCGAAAAGCCTCCCCAGCGGCAGGCCGGTTGCAAAATTCGAGCATTGCGCTTCAAAGTAGATCCCGCCTGAGCACTGCCCGCGGGCTGCCCCGCGGGCTTTCTCTCCTCCCAGCGGCTCGCAAACGGTCGATTCCAGCACCTCTCTTTACAGGGGAGGATTCCTATGCGCTTTGGCAACGGCATCAGGAAGGTACGCGCAGCTCAGGAGGTTTGTAATGACGCAGTCCCGTGCATCCGAGGTCCGGGTGCAGTCGATCCTCGACGACTTTCTCCGCAAAAACCGTCCCTCTCAGGAAGACCTGCCCCGGGAAATCCGGGAGGTCCTTGCTCACATCCACGTGAATCTTTTCGATCTGGAGCTGAACGTGCGCTCCTTGAAATCGTGCTGCCGGATCCGCGACAACAATGTTTCGAGCCGCTTCCGGTACCTCATGGGAATGACCATCAAGCAATACGTGGAAGGTCTGCGCATGGAAGCCGCCGCACGCCTTCTGCGGAACGAGGACGTCGGCATCTTTGACGTTTCCATTGCCGTCGGCTACAACAGCCTGCAGACCTTTTACAGGGCTTTCGGCCGCCACTGCGGATGCACGCCCGCTGAATATCGCAGAAGGCTGAGCAAGGTCCGTTCGTTTTCCGAAGACAAGAAAGGAAGATGCGCTGGCGTTGACGCCTGATCGTTCGACCTCCAGAATCTGATCGATAGTTGGAGGTCGAGATGGCGTTGAAGATTTCACTCGCTCGCGGCAGGCAGGATTCGAAAGAAGAGTCCGTCGGAATCGAGCCCCACG
>DASUNJ010000407.1:0-27595 GCA_036277235.1 Thermoanaerobaculia bacterium
CGTTCACCGGCCAGGACGCCGCCGCGGTCTCGACTCCCATCCACCGCGCGCTCGAATCGAAAGGCCTGCTCTACAAGACCGAGGACTACAAGCACGCCTATCCGATCTGCTGGCGCTGCAAGACACAGCTCCTCTTCCGGCTCGTGGACGAGTGGTTCATCCACATGGACGAGCTACGCAAGGAGATCATCGCCGTCACCGAGCAGACCGGATGGATTCCCGAAGTCGGCCAGAAGCTCGAGATCGAGTGGCTGAACAACATGCGCGACTGGATGATCTCCAAGAAGCGCTACTGGGGGCTGGCCCTTCCGATCTATCGCTGCGCGGATTGCGATTTCTTTGATGTGATCGGCAGCCGCGAAGAGCTGCGGGAGCGGGCGGTCGAGGGTTGGGAGGAGTTCGACGGCCACACGCCGCACCGCCCCTGGATCGACGCAGTCAAGATCGCCTGTCCGAAGTGCGGCAAGACGATCGGCCGCATCCCGGACGTGGGCAACCCCTGGCTCGACGCCGGGATCGTCCCGTACTCGACGATGCGGTACAACACGGACCGCTCCTATTGGGAGAAATGGTTTCCCGCCGATTGGATCTCCGAGAGCTTCCCGGGCCAGTTCCGCAACTGGTTCTACGCCATCCTGGCCATGAGCACGGTCATGGAGAACCGCCCGCCTTTCAAGCTCATGTTCGGTTATCGCCTCATGAAGGACGAACGGGGCGAGGAGATGCACAAGAGCAAGGGCAACTCCATCGAGTTCAACGAAGCGGCCGAGAAAGAGGGAGCCGACGCCATGCGCTGGCTCTACGCCTCTCACAACCCGGAGCAGGACCTCTGGTTCGGCTACAACAAGATCCACGACGCCCGCCGGCAGTTCCTCGTCCTCTGGAACGTCTACGAATTTTTCCTGACCTATTCGCGGATCGACCGCTTCGAGTCCTCGGACATCCCGCTTGATCGACGCCCGGAGCTGGATCGCTGGATCCTGTTCCGGCTGGAGGAGCTGATCCGGAGCGCGCATCAGAACTATGGACGGTTCAGCGTCCACCTGTTCATGAGAGACGTAAACCATTTTATCGATGCGCTTTCCCGCTGGTATCTGAGGAGGAGCCGGCGCCGCTTCTGGAAGAGCACCGATGACAGCGACAAGGCTGCGGCCTTTCAGACCTTGTGGGAGTGTCTGACGACCTCGGTCAAGCTGCTCGCGCCCGTAATCCCGTTTGCCACGGAGGCGATGTACCAGGAGCTTGTCCGGGGGAACGACAGCGAGGCTCCGGTCAGCGTGCATCTCTGCGAGCTCCCTGAGGCCGGCGGGATCGAGATCGATCAGGAGCTGCTGAGCGCGATGGACAAAGTCCTTGAGATCGTGGAGCTGGGGCAGGCGGCGCGTTCGAAGACGGGCCTCAAGGTCCGCCAGCCGCTCGCCGAGATGAGACTGGTCAGCCCCGACCGGGGCCTCCTTGAGAAGATTCTTCCCTATGTCACCATGATCCAGGAGGAGCTCAACGTCAAATCCGTCCGCGTCGTCGAATCCGAAGACGTCGAGAAGGCGGTGGCGGAGGGGTGGACCGTGGTCGAAAGGACGGAGCTGACCGTACTGCTCGACAAGCGTCTCACAGACGAGCTGGTCCGCGAGGGCCAGGTGCGCGACCTCGTGCGGCAGATCCAGGTCCTGCGGAAGGATTCCGGGCTCGAGATTTCTGATCGGATCCGGATTCGCTACGCGGCAGACGAAGCCCTCGCGGGGCTGATCGCGGCGAACGGCGACTACATCGCGGAGGAGACTCTGGCGCTGGAGCTGCTGCGCACCGCCGCGACTCCCGAGAATTCGAAAGCCGTCAAGCTTGGCAGTGAGTCCGTCCACATCGCGATCGACCGGGCTTGAGAAGTCAGCCTGCCTCGCTGCCTCCCAGCTCAGTGACCAGCATCGCCGCCATCACCAGCAGGCCGCCGAAGCCGAGGGCCGCGGTCCAGGGCTCGACCCCCAGGGCCACGGAGAGAGCCGCGGCGATCACCGGCTCCAGGGTGAGGATGACCCCGGCCTCGACCGCCGAGAGATGGCGCTGGGCGTAGAGCCAGGCCGCGAACGCCGCGGCCGTGGCGAGCACCCCGACCACCAGCACGGCTATCAGGGGCTGGCCGGTCAGCTCCCGCGCCGAGGGCGGATCGAGGAGGAGAGACGGCAAGGCAAGCACCGCGACCACGGCGAACTGGGTGACGGCGAGGGGGCCGAGCGGGTTGCGCCGCGTGATCCGCTCCAGGATGAGGGGGTAGACGGCGAAGACCACCGCGCACGCCACGGTCAGGGCGTCCCCCTTGCCGAACTCCCCGCCCGAGGGTATCTCGCCGGAGGTGGGCCGGTAGAGCGTCCACACCCCGGCGAAGGCGAGAACCGAGCCCACGGCCGGCCCCCAGCGCAGCCCGCGCCCCGCGAGGAGCCCGAAGACCGGGACCAGGATGACCGAGATCGCGGTCAAAAACGCCGAGCGCGACGGCGTCGTCCACAGCAGGCCGGCGGTCTGGAGGGCGAAGCCAACGAAAAGGATGACGCCGAGGACGATCCCGTCCCGCCGGACCGCGGGGCTCCACTTGCCCCGGGCGAGCGGCAGCAGCAGCAGCGCGGCCAGGACGAAGCGGTAGGCGATCAGGTGGAAGACCGGGATCTCCTCCAGCGCTTTCTGGACGATCACGAAGCTGGTGCCCCAGATGACGGTGGCGCCGAGCATTGCTAGGCGGGGGAGGACCCTCACCCCCCTAACCCCCCTCTCCCACCCGCACTCCCTGTCCCCCGGGAGAGGGGGGGACCGGAAGGGGAGAGGACCGGAAGGGGAGAGGGTGGTGGCGCCCCTCTCCCGGGAGGGCGTGAGTGCGTGTGGGAGAGGGGACGGGGGTGAGGGTCACACCTTCTCCAGCGCCGCCAGCACCTGCTCGTCGTGGCCGTCCACGTTGACCTTCTTCCACGCCTTGGCCACCTTGCCCTCGCGGTCGATCAGGAAGGTGGAGCGCTGGACACCCATGGATTTGCGGCCCATGAAGGTCTTTTCCCGCCAGGCACCGTAGCGCTCGGCCACCTGGTGGCCGTCGTCGGCGAGGAGGGGGAAGTTGAGGCTGTACTTGTCGCGGAACTGGCCGTGGCTGGCCACGTCGTCCGGGGAGACGCCGAGGACGGCTGCCCCGCGCGCTTGGAGGTCGGCCCGGCGGTCGCGGAAGGCGCAGGCCTCCTTGGTGCAGCCCGGCGTGTCGTCCTTGGGGTAGAAGTAGAGGACGACGGGCTTGCCGCGGAAGTCGGAAAGCCGGACGTCGCTGCCCTTGTCGTCCTTGAGCGTGAAGTCGGGCGCGGTTTCGCCCTCCTCGATCCAATCGGTCATCTTGATGCCTCCTGAGATTGTTATTGTGGTCGGCGGATGTGGTAGGCCTCGCCGTCCCAGAGCCGGAACGGCTGGATTCCGTCCACGAGCAGCTCCAGCCCGAAGCTCCGGCAGAGGCGCTGCACGTCGCGGCGGTCGGCCTCGCGGCTCGCGCGGTAGGAATAGTTGAAGAGCACGAAGTCCCCGCCCGGACGGAGCACGCGGGTGATCTCGTCGAAGTGGACGGAGACGAGATCCTTTCCCCCCTGGTAGATGTAGGGGAAGGAGTCGGCGGCGAGCACGAGGTCGAAGCTCTGCCCGGCAAAGCCCGCGAGGTCCCGTCCCGAGCAGCGGGAGAGGTGGACGTTGGCGAGCCCGGAGCAGCGGCGGTGGGCGGCGGCGATCATGTTGCCGGAGATGTCGATGCCGTGGGACTCGCGCACCCTGGGGGCGAGGGCGGCCTGGATGCGGCCGATGCCGCAGCCGATCTCCAGGGCGCCGCGGTCGGGTCCGAGCACCTGCCAGAGCTCAAGGAGGTCCAGGATCTCCGCCGTGTAGGCGTCGAGGAGGGCGGGATCGCCCAAGCTGTAGGCGGCGACGCTGGCCTCTTCGTTCAGCGTCACGGCGTGGTCGAAAAAGCTCCGGCAGTCCGCGATGGCATCCGCGGCCGATCGGCGGGTCCGGCCGACGTCCGGATGCTCGTGGAGGATGACGGCGGCGTCCTCGCACCCGGGACGGTGCTCGCGCAGCAGGCGGGCCATCTCAGCCAGGGGATCACCCTCCTTCCGAAGGGGCTCCAGCAGCTCCTCGACGTCCTCGACGCGGTCCATGGCGAGCAGCAGGCGAGCGAGGCTGACCGGGGGAGAAGCCTCCCCCGCCACGCAGTCCTCCAGCACGGAGCGGACCTCGTCGGATTCGATTCCGGCCAGACGGGCGAGGTCGGGGGAGGTGCTCGGCGACGTCATCGACCTCTATCTTATGGCTGACGAGTGGGCTCTACCCAGCGGTAGACATAGCCGCCCTGGCGCTCGCGCTCTTTGCGCTGCCGATCGCAGCTTGGGAGCTCTGGATGATGGACCGGGAGAGCCCAGGCCGGAAGGCGATCTCGGTCCCGGACTCGATCTGGCTTTCGAGGTTGGCCGATGCGAGGGTAGGGGACTGACGCGGTCCGGGACGTGAGGGCCGCGCCCGTGCTCGCCGTGATCGCGCGAAAATGACGATCAGCGCACCGAGGATGACATCGCGCCCGTCAAAACGCCGCCGAGCGCGATCGAGATGAGATCGAGCGCTTAGGATTCCAATCTGAAGCCTTCGAAGAGAGATCGAGCCCGCTGAATTCCAATCTGACGGGTTCGATCTCAAAACGAGCGCGCTGGAATTCAAAATCGACCCGGTAAAAATGACAACGAGCGCGTTGGATTCGAATTCGAGTCCGTCAAACTGGAGTTTGGCGGGCCGGGAATCAAATCGGGCGCTTGGAATTCCAGTCCTAAGCGCTCGAAGCCTCCTCCGGCCCGTTGAACTCCAATCTGAAGGGCTCGAAGTCTCCCCGGACGCTCTGAATTCCAATTCCAAGCGCTCGAAGTCTCCTCGGCCGCTTCGAATTCCAATCCAGCCCGCTCGAAGTCTTCTCGGGTGCGTTGAAGGTCCAGTCTGGCGCGTTCGAAGTCTCCTCGGGTCCGCTGAAATCCAATCTGGCGCGCTTGAAGAGACTTCGGGCGCCCTGAAATCCAGTCTTCGGGACCGGAAGTGACCTGCGGCGTGCCGGAACCGGTTTTTGAGCCGCCCGAGCAGGTGCCGGGCGATTGTTCGGCAGCGGCACATCCGTCCGATGCGAGGGTAACCTCGCCCCTTGGAGTGCGAGAGGGCAACGCTACGATCCCCATGGGCAACATTCCCACCGGGATGGGAGACGTCCCCATCCAGATGGGAGAGGCTCCCATCCTGATGGGGAGCTTCCCCTCAGGCGGGGACCGTCGCCATTCCGATTGGAGAGGCTCCCCTGCAGATGGGGACCGTCGCCATCCTGATGAGAGAGGTTGCCATCCAGGTGGGGAAGGCTGCCATCCGGATGGGAACGGTCGCCATCCCGGGATGCGACGTTCTCCCCTGAAAGTGCGGCGCTCTTATCCCGGGTCGTGATGCGCCCATTCGGATCGGAGCGTTTCCCCTCGGGATCGGCGTGTTGCCCAACTGGACGGGGATGACCCCCGTGGAGTGAAAAATCGTCCGGAGCCACACGGGAGGCACGCCCGATGGGGACGGCGACATTCCCGTTTCAGGTTCGATGACCCGAACTGGCTTGGTGCCGTCTCCCCCCGCAGAACGCAAAGATCGGAGCGGGGAGCGCGCCATGTCCGATGCGAGGGGAGAGTCGCCCATCAGGATCGGCTTGTCCCCCGCTTGGAAGGCGTGGTCGCCTTCATGGTCGAAGCCCTGCGCCTGCCCCGGACCCTTGAAACCTCCCGCGTATGCTCCGAATCCGTCCTCCTCCAAGCTCCTCCCCCAGAGGGGATGCTCCGATCCCCTATGTACTTGGAGCAAGTACCTGTTCCCGGAAGACAATTCATCTCGTATTAGGAGCATCCGGGCCGGTACCGAGGAGGCTGGTCGATGTTTATGCTCCAAATTAATGAGTACGAGGCTCCGAAATGGACTACTATGCTCCGAGTACAGTCCGATATGCTCCCAAAATGAGATTCGCTGTGCTTCACTCCAAGTGATAAGCTCCGAAAACGCATGTACTTGGAGCATGTCCATCGAGCGCAAGCACAAAAACCTGCTACTTCGGAGCATCCGGACACGGCGGAGAGACTGCGGAGTCTGCGTATGCTCCAAATCAGACCAGGGGAGAGTCTGTCCCGAACGGGGGACAGACGAGTACATCATCGGAGGTAAGTCGTTCACGCCGTGGTAAGCAGGTGCCGGGCAAGTGTTCGGGTGCCACGGAGGAGGAGCTGGTGCTTTCGCCGCTCCCCTGGTAACGGGGGAGGACTGTCCTTTGTGGAAAATCGGCCTGTCTGAGTAGCCTGGGGCTTGGCAAAGAGAGAGCTATAGGGTGGTTTGCCGTGATCGGCGGTCCTGAAGGGCGGGTTAACCTGCATTCTCCAAGGTCAAGAGGGCCGCCGTCGATCTTAGGCCTTTGCCTCTCTCGACTCCTCAGGCACCTCTTCGGAGCGAAGGCGATCCTCGAAGACAAGCTGCTTGCTCGGGTGGAAGAGCCTTGGGCGGGGCGGAATGCTAAATTACGAGTGGGTGAACGGCCGAGAAGAACTCGCCCGACTCCTTGCTTTGAGGCACGTATAGGGGGAAAGGGCTCAGGCATATTGAGATTTGTCGATTTGGCGGCCTTGCCCTAAGCCAATTACGATTTTAAACAAGGACCAACAGACGATGATCAAGACCTATGGCCGCGGCTCCGAATGGCGGAGATGGGACCTGCACATCCACACTCCCGGGACGGCCCTTAACGACCAATTTGGGGATTGGGAGGAGTATCTTGCAGCTATCGAAGCTGCCGACGGTTCCATCGCAGCCCTCGGGATTACCGACTATTTCACCATTCGTACGTACAAGACGCTCCTCGTCTACCGACAGAAACGGCATCTCCCCAAAATCGACCTCATCCTTCCCAATATTGAGTTCCGCCTTACTCCGGTAACAAAAGGAGGTAAGGCGATTAATCTACACCTTCTCATCTCGCCTCATGACCCCAATCACGTCGCTCGGATCGAGGAAGCGCTAAACCAGCTCACCATAGACCGCGCCGAAGATCGTATTCCCTGCACTGAAGAGGGCTTGCGGCGCCTCGGTAGCCGGATGCGTCCGGAGCTTTCAAACGATCCCGAGGCAGCCTTCAAGGAGGGAGTAGAGCAGTTTAAGATAGGATTTGACTTGTTTCAGCGGTGGTGGAAAAGCCAACCATGGCTTCAGCAGAATTCACTTGTCGCGGTGGCGAACAGCTCCTTCGACGGCGCCTCTGGTCTTCAGCACGACAGCGGGCTTAGGGACACTCGCGATGAAATCTATCGCTTCTCCCACATTATCTTCTCTGGCCGACCCGCAGATAGGGATTTCTTCTTGGGCACCAGCACGCACGGTCTTCACTATGGCGCGCCGAAGCCTTGTCTCCACGGTTCAGATGCCCATTCCATTGCAGCGCTTTTCCGGCCTGCAGAAAACCGCTACTGCTGGATCAAGGCCGATCCTACCTTTGAGGGCTTACGGCAGACCCTCTATGAGCCAGAGGACCGCGTGTGGATCGGTGAGGAGCCACCACGCCATTATGATCCCGACAGTGTCATTGACTCAATAACTTTCCGGGATACCGCAGGTTGGTTCGAGGAGAGAACGCTTTCACTGAATAGTGGTCTCGTTACCATTGTCGGACTTAAGGGATCGGGGAAGACAGCCTTGGCCGACATGCTAGCTTTTTCCACGGGATCTCCCGTTGATCCGAACGAGTCCTTCCTTTCTCGTGCCTCAGAGCACCTCGCTGGCATGGGGCTCGATCTGAAATGGGCCAGCGGCCATTCTGATGCTGCTACCTTACCCGATAGCCCTCCTTGGACCTTTGGGAGCGGCGTTAGATATCTCTCTCAAAAGTTCGTCGAGCGTCTCTGCGCTGGAGATCAGTTGAGCCACGAGTTACTCCAGGAAATCGAAGATGTCATCTTCACCTACATTCCCTCCGACGAACGCGTCGGCGCCGCTGATTTCCGGGAGCTACGCGAGATTCGGACAGGCGCCATTCGTCAGCGGCGCAATGAATTGGCCAGTCTCATCTCCCAGCTAAGCAGGGAGATCGGAGAGCTTGACCGTAAGAGACAGGAGATCCGAGCCAAGGATGCACGGCGGAAGGACCTCGCGCGCTCCATCGAGAACCTCCAAAAGAGCCGTCCGAAAGCTGATGATCAAGCTGTGCAAGCGAAGCTTCGTGAAGTTGGTGAAGCGAAAGCTGGCCGGGATAAACTTGCCGAGGAGATCGGCGAACTTCGACGCCAAAAGCAGAATCTAGAGGATCTCAAGCGGAAGATCGCAGTAAAGTTCCAGGAGATTTCTTCGTTTTGGCAGGGACTACAGCAGGCACTCGTCCTCGCGAGATTTACACCGGAGGAGGTTGGACGCCTCAAACCCTACCTACCGGATAGCTGGCACGATCTCTTCCGCGAGAAAGCCGAATCGCTCGATACCCAAATCGCACAAAGGGCGGGTGATCACCCGACCGCATCTCCTCCGCCTGTGGGAACGGTACCCACAACGCTTGCGGCCTGGAATCTGCTCGTAGGCGCCTTGGAAATGGGCATCAATCTGGACAGCGAGAGAAAACGGCAGATCCTTGAGTCGCAGAAGCAAGAAGAGAAATTCGCCGCCGAGCTGGTGAGAATAAACAATGAATTTAGATGGCTGGACGAGGTTTATCCCGAAGAACGCAAACACAAAACCGAGGAGCGCAACACGTGCTATCTTGAGTTCTTTGACCTCTTGGCTGAGGAGCAAGGCGTACTCTACGAACTCTATGAGCACCTTCGCGCTTCCCTAGCACGGCAGGGACAGCATGAGCAGAGGCTCGAACTCTTTTGTAGGGTCGAGGTGGATGTCAAAGCGTGGGTAGAGCGTGGGGAGGATCTGTTCGATCTCCGCAGGCAAGGCCCTCTGCGCGAAGGCTTCGGCGACTTCGCACGTCGCCATCTTGAGGGTGCTTGGCGATCCTGTGATAAGGAAGCCATCGAAACCGGAATCGAAGCGCTGATTAACCTAATCAGAGAGCCTGAGATCCTTCGTAGCCAACTGAAGACCAACGTTACGCTCCTCAACGTTGCTGACTGGCTATTTTCAGTAGACCATATCTCGATTACCTATGGCATCCGCTATGACGGCAAGGATCTTCGTCTGCTGTCACCAGGTACGAAAGGCATTGTGCTCCTCATTCTCTACCTTGCCGTCGACACGGAGGATCATAGGCCGCTCATCGTTGACCAGCCCGATGAGAACCTCGACAATCAGTCTATCTTCGAGATCCTCCGCGGATATTTCAGGGATGCCAAGAAGCGGCGCCAGGTAATCATCATCACGCACAACCCGAATCTGGTGGTCAATACCGATGCCGAGCAGATAATCATTGCGCAGTCTTATGTCCGGGCCAACGGATTACCAGCCATGACTTACAGTCTCGGTAGCCTTGAAGCGCTAGCGGCGGAAGGACTCATGAAGGGGAGTATCCGCGCCGAGATCTGTCGGCTCCTCGAAGGGGGCCGCGATGCATTTAGGATGCGCGAAAGGCGCTACGGCGATTTGGAGGCGCTGCCTGTCGAGAACATTCGCTTAGCACGATACCCCTCTGGCTACGAGCCTCCCAAGAACACGGCCTGAATGGGGACTCCTGCCGAGCCGTTTGGTGCTCTTCCTCGACGTTCGGACAGACCTCTTCCTTCTTGGAGTCGTCCAGTCCTTGAAAACTCTTCGGATGGGTGACGTTCGCCTACATCGATCGCCGACTTGCTGCGGTGCGGTCGCTCACGCACTGACGAGCGGCAGGCCAGGTGGAAAGCAACCGTCGGGGAACTCGCCAGGCGGTCTCCAGCCTTGAGCCTCTCCGCCGCCTCCCGCTCTCCGGTTCCGATCGCCACCCTGGTTGCCGGAGCCGGAGGGGCAGGCACAAGACCTGCCCCTACAGGCCTCACGAATCCGTCCAACCACTCCCGACGCCAGGGCCAGCATCCCTCCTCACGCTGATCTCGATCCCGGACGTGCACCCACTACAATAGTCTCCATGTTTGCCGAGCCGACAACCTCTCAAGCCCATCCGGAAACGCCCGAGAGCTGGGTGAGAGTCCTGGTGGTGGCGTTCGCCGTCTGGCTGGGTTCGGGGACGGTGGGAGCGATTGGCGGGGGCCTTCTCCTTCTCGGGCTGGAGGCCTTGCTGGCCGGCCCGGAAGCACAGGCCCTCGCTTCCGAGGATGGCCTGGCCCTCTGCGGATCCCTGTTCGCGGTGCCGGTCGCGATTGTATTGCTCCGGCGCGAGGCCCCCCGCCCGGGTTCGACGGCCCGCGAGTACCTGGGGCTGAAGTGGCCCGGGCTCCGGCAGGGCTTGCTGTGGGGGGTGCTCCTCCTGGCCGCGGACTATGGCTACCGGTTTCTCATCCTGGGGCTCGGAATGCCCTTCAGCAATGACGACCGCTATCTGGAGATCGGCAGCATTCCCCTGTTCCTCCCCCTGACCTTCGTGGCTCTCGCGGTTCTCACCCCGATCTTCGAGGAGTTGCTCTTTCGTGGGTACCTTCTGGAAGGTCTGCGCCGTTCCCGGCTTGGCCAGGTCGGCGCCATCCTGATCACCGCCTCCCTCTGGGCCTTGATGCACTGGGACCTCCCCTTGCGCTCGTTGGGACTCTTTTTAGACGGGTCCCTTCTTGCGCTTGCCCGGCTGCGCACAGGATCGACCTACCTGGTGGTGCTGGTTCATGCCATCGGCAACGCGGTTGCAGTCCTTGCCGTCGCGAACGATTAGAGGCGGTTTCAGGGCTAAGTCGGCTGAGGCCGCACGCTGACCTCGATCCCCGACGTGCACAGCACCCGGCTGTTGTCCGGGATGTTCTGGGCCACGATCGCGTTGACTCCGATGAAGACGTTGTCTCCCACCCGGATGCCGCCGATCAACTTGGCTCCTGCGCCTATGAAGACGTTGTCTCCGATCACCGGCATCTTCGCGACGCGCTCCGGGCTGGGCGCGCCGATGGTCACCTGGTGGAGCAGCAGGGCGTTCCTGCCGATCTTCGCGTAACCACCGATCACGATTCCGGTGCCGTGGGCGATGCGCAGCCCCGGCCCGATCTCCGCGCCGGGGCCGATGTCCACGCCTGTCAAATGCTGATTGAGGCGGGCGAACAGCGGGCCGAGCACGGGGATGCCGTGCCGTTTGAACCAGTGCGCGATCCGGTGCAGCACCACCGCCTGGTAGCCGGTCTCGAAGAGCAGCGATTCGATCACGTACCAGGGGAACGGCTTGGTTTTGATCTCCCGCAGCCGGCGGGTGTCTTCGCGCAGGTTATCGAGCATCGGCCGTCACCTCGATCTCTCGCCGGAAGGTCGTCCCGCCGTTCTCCTTCGAGAACCAGCTCACGTTTTCGAACACCGGATCGAGCTCCAGCACGTAGCGGCCCGGTTGCGCGGGCGCCACGATCTCCTGCTGGACGTTGACCTGTCCCCCGGGCGGCACGGGCTCGGGCAGCTCCGTGCGCTCTCCTTCCCAGAGGACCGGGCGGCCGTCCGGGGTCAGCCAGTGGTACGCCAGGCGGACGCGGGCGCCTCCTCGGTTCGGCCAGGTCACACGGCTTTTGTTGGTCAGCCGGGTGGCGACGGTGAATTTCCAGCCGGCCGGCACCTGGGCAGGCACGACCGTATCCCCCCAGAGTATGTCGTAGAGGTCCGTGCCGAGCGCCTCGCCCGAGCCGAGATAGGTGAGCTCGGCCCCGACGAAGAAGGATTCCTCGACCTTTTCGTTCGACGCGAAGTAGGGGCAGGATTCCGGCGGCAGCTCGCGCGTCCAGTGGCGGATGCGGCCGGTCGCGGGGGTTACGACCATGCGGTAGGCGTACTGTGTTCCGGCCTTGATGGTCCAGACCCGGGTGGCTTCGCCGGGCTGCAGCTCCACGCGCTGGTTCTCGCCGGCCTTCAGGGTCAGCTCCTGCGAGGCGTCGCCCATTTCGATCCCGACGCGGTTCCGCGGCGCCGGGGTGCCGACCTGAAACACCGCTTTCTCGATGGGCTGGTCGGCGACCAGGTAGATCTCCACGGCATCGGCGCCGCGTACCCACATCGGGTCCAGAGGCAGGAACTGGTCGCGGCGGCCGATCAGGCGGAAGCCGTGGAGGGGAACGCGGTGATAGCCGGGGACGTTGCGGAGCGTCAGCTCCAGCGGCAGCCAACGGAACGGGATGTTGCGCACGTGCGCCTGGAGCGTGGGCTCGGGCCCGCCGGCGCCGAACGGGGTGAAGAGCAGCGGCCCGAGGAACAGGCCGGCGAACGCATATCCCGCGGGAACGGTCCAGCGCGGCCGGATGCGCGTCACCAGGAAGAGGAACGCCGGATAGACGTTGACGAAGTAGCGGTTGCCGATGAAGCCGCCGCCTCCCTGCCAGTTCCAGGAGATCTGGACGAGGAAGAACATGGCGATCCCGATCACTCCGGCCAGCAGGAGCCAGCGCTCCACCGACCGCCGTCCATGGAAGAGGAACAGGAGAAGAGAGAGGACGGCGAACGGCAGGTAGGGGATCAGCCCGGCATGCCGTCCCCAGAGGAAGTAGCCCACGTTGTCCGTGAATTCGCTCCAGTGGGTGTCCGGCGCGCGAAAGAGCCACGTCATGCGGTTGCCGGTCGGAGAATCGGCCGCCGCTGCCGCTCCTCCTGCCCCTGCCCGTCCTGCCAGAGGTGCTCCCTCTCCACCCACAGGGGGGAGAGGGCTGGGGAGAGGGGTTACTGGCATTTTCCCAGGCTCGCAGACCGTAAAACCGCCGCGCTGAGGAACGCCCAGGTACGAGGTCGGCGTGCCCGTCAGGGCGAACGAGATCCCGGCAACCAGGGCCATGAAGAGGACGGCCCCGGCGATCCAGGTCCCAGCCGTCTTCCACTTCCGCTGACGGACATAGCCCCACAACGGAGCGATGCCGACGGCCGCGAGCATCGGCTTGTTGTAGACCGCGAAGACCAGGACCGCGCCCGAGAGCGCTGCCAGGAAGAGGCTTCGCCGGTCAACGGTCTCCTCCTCCCGAGGCAGCCCCCCCTCTGGTGGAAGTCCCCAGTACAGGCAGGCGGCGACCGCCGCCATGTTGAGGATCTCGGGCTGGATCCAGAAGATGTAGGAGAAGCCGGCGCTCAGCAGGAAGAAGCCGGTGGAGTAGAGGGCCGCGCTGCCGTCCTCGTTGAAGCGGCGGAGGTAGCTCGCGCCCATCCAGATCATGGCCACGGTCAGCAGCATGTTCAGGAAGAACAGGCCGTCGGCGCCGAACAGGCCGGCGAACGGGGCGGCGAGGAGCGAATAGATGTACGGCTTGCCGTAATGGACCGTGTGCCAGCCGTCGCGGGTCATCAGGATCAGGTTGTTGACCGGCTGGTACGGGAATTCCTGGAAGAGGCGGTCGATGTCCCGGACCTCGACCTTCAGGTCGCCATCGTGGGCCAGGCTGAGCGCCATGAGGTAGTAGGCGGCTTCGTCGGCCTTGAGATGGGTCGGCAGACCGGGTTTGCCGAGCGCCAGCGGGAACAGCAGCAGGAAGAGCGAGACCGAGATGAGGGCCAGCCGGACGGAGGAGGTCACGACGGGGGAGTTTACCAGGGGTTGATCCCGTCCCCCCTCTCCCCGGCCCTCTCCCCCGTGCCGGGGGAGAGGGAGCAACCGCCCGCCCTGTGGTAGAGTCCGGATCTCCGAAACCTGTTTCGTTCCAAGGGATTCCCGAGATGAACACCCTCTACTTCGACTCCCCATACGACGACGACCGTCGCCGGCAGGCCCTCTACCAGGGGCAGATTTTCGTCTTCTCGCCCCGGCCCAGCACCCTGGCCCTGACCGAATGGGCGCGCGAGCTGATCCAGGAAGCGTTCCATCCGATCGACCCGGTCCACGCCCAGGATAGTCTGCCGGTGGAGCGCTTCGTCGAGATCGTGGCCCCCCTGAAGCCGCGCTTCATCCACCACCCGAAGACCCTGGAGCTGCTGCTGAATCTCCTGAGGGATTTCGGGGTGGACATGGACAAGCTCTATTTCGACGTGCCCCGCATGCGGGTGGCGACGAGCGGCGGCTATCTGAATGCCGGGGT
Source organism: Thermoanaerobaculia bacterium (assembly GCA_036277235.1). Lineage (GTDB taxonomy): Bacteria > Acidobacteriota > Thermoanaerobaculia > Multivoradales > UBA5704 > DATMER01. Next base: position 14,154 of record DASUNJ010000407.1, read on the forward strand.
GGCCTACGTGCTCCACCCGCACCGGGATGTCTGGTACTCGTCCCCGCTCTCCCAGCTCAACTGGTGGCTGCCGGTGTTCGAGTTCGAGTCCGAGAGCTCGTTCGCGTTCCACCCGCGCTGGTGGGGCGAGCCGGTGCGCAACAGCTCCGGCGAATACAACCACTACGAGTGGAACCGGGTCGGCCGCGCGCAGTCCGCGTCCCAGGTGAAGACGGACACGCGCAAGCAGCCCCGGCCGCTGGACGAGATCGACCTGGAGCCGCAGTTCCGGGTCGTCTGCCCGCCGGGAGGCCTGCTCCTCTTCTCGGGGGCGCACCTTCACTCGACCGTGCCGAACACCTCGGGCCGCACCCGCTTCAGCATCGACTTCCGGACTGCGCACCTGGACGAGCTGGCGACCCGGGGAGGGGCGCCGAACCTCGACCGCGAGTGCACCGGCACGACCCTTTTCGAGCTACGGCGCGCCTCGGACCTGACGCCCGTGCCCGAGGAGATCATCCGGCTCTACGATCCGAACCCGCCGGAGGACCGGGAAGGGCTGGTCTTCAAGCCGCCCGCGGACGTGCTTGCCGCCAAGTGAAACAGCCCTCCCCTATGAAAGCTCGCTGAGCGCGGGGGCCCTCCCTCGCGCCAAGGAGCTGGTCAAAGGGGTGCTCTCCGCGAGCGCGCTCCCGCTCGGCACCATCATCCGGGTCGCCACCCGCGAGCCGGTCCTCGCCCTCACCTTCGACGACGGTCCCCATCCCGAGGACACTCCGCCGCTCCTTGAGCTGCTGGAGCGCCACGGAGCCAAGGCGACCTTCTTCATGGTGGGAAAAAGCGCCCGCCGCTGGCCCGATCTCGTGAAACGGGTCGCGGACGGCGGCCATGCCATCGGCAATCACACCTGGGACCATCAATCCATGCCGCTCCTGGCCGGCCCCTATCGCCGGAAGCAGATCGATTGGTGCGCCGAGGCCCTGGCCCCCTACGGAACGCGGCTGTTCCGACCCCCCTACGGCGAGCAAAGCCTGGGCTCGCGCCTGGACGCCCTCCGCGCCGGTCACGACGTGGTCTGCTGGGATGTGATCGCCGAGGATTGGAGGGATGATCCGCCCGAAACGCTGGTGCAAAGGGTCTATCGAAGGCTCCGGCGGGGGAGCATCGTCCTCTTCCACGACACCCTCTACACGACTGTCGAGGAGGACTGGAAGGATCGAAGGCCCATGCGGGCCGCGGTAGAGCAGCTCCTCGTGGAGCTCAAAGGCTACCGCTTCGTGACCGTCCCCGAGCTTCTGAAGCTGGGCCGCCCGTTCCGCTGGCACTGGTACCAGCCAGCGCGGCTGGACTGGTTGGAGAAAGTAAAGTAGGTGTGTTACTCCAGATAGAGCTCTATGGCTTCCCGGATGTTCTGGAGCGCCTCCTCTCGCGTGCGTCCCTGAGACCAGCAGCTCTTGAGAGAGGGGCAATGGGCGACGATGAAGCCGTCTTCACCGGGTTCAAGAATCACTTTCAGTTCCATGGCAGCACCATTCTATCTCATGTTTCGGAGACCGGCCGTGCCCTGAGGACTTCCTGCGGCCGGGGATCGGTCTTCAGCCCTTCCCGCAGGCCCTGGATCTTTGCCACCGCCGCGGCCTGGTTGCCCTTCCGCAGCTCTCGGAGATAGGCCACCACGAAGGCAGCGCCAGAGAAACCGAGGAAGCTGAGCCAGTGCCATGGCCGGCCATAGCGCCGGACGTAAAGCGTGCTGCTCCGGCCGAACTGGAAGTTCCGACCGGGGCTGTAGCCTCCGGTCGTGTAGGCCACCATGTGGTAGAGCACGGCCCGGTGCGCGTAGACGCAGCGGAAGCCTTTCCGCTTGGCCCGTGTGCAGAAGTCCGCGTCGTCCACGCAGATGAAGAAGAGGGGGTCCCAGGGGCCGGCGGCCTCGGCCGCTTCGCGCTTGATCAGGATGGCGCAGCCGTTGATGTAGTCCACCTCGGTGTCCTGGTCGTACTGCCCCTTGTCGATCTCGCCGTAGCCGCGCTCGTGGGTGATCGACTCGCGGAAGCGGAGCTTGCCGCCCGCAGACCAGAGGCGCTGCCGGTCTCCATGGAAGTAGCACTTCGGGCCGGCCACGCCGATCCGGGGATCGCTCTCGGCCACCTCGACCAGCCGGTCGAGCATGTCCGGCTCTACTTCAATGTCGTTGTTCAGGAGCAGGACGTAGTCGTACCCGTTCTCGAAAGCCCAGCGGAACCCGGCGGCATAGCCGGACGAGCTGCCGCGGTTCACCTCCACCCGGAGCTGTTTCAGATCGGGGTACGCTCGAGCCAAGGCCTCGGGCGAGCCGTCGGTCGAAGAATTGTCGAGGACGATCAGGTCGAAGGCCGGGTAGGTCATCTTCCGCAGGCTCTCGACCGCCTGCATGGTGACCTCCTTGCCGTTGTAGTTGACCACGATGGCCGCGACCCTTTTCATGAACGGGCATTCAACCACAGTTCGGACCACTGCAACCTTGCTCGCTTGACTACGTATGTAGTCACCATTAAGGTCAGCAGACTCGGAGGGCAAGACATGAAGATCGTGCGCGCAGTCTCCCTGGTCCTTCTCCTACTTCCCGGCATCGCCGCCGCCCAGACTCCCGATCCCGCCGCCAAGGTCGACGAGATCTTCGCGGAGTGGAAGTCCCAGGAGAGCCCCGGCTGCACCGTGGCCGTCGCCGAAAACGGGCGGACCCTGCTCTCCCGCGCCTACGGCATGGCGGACCTGGAGCACGACGCGCCCATCACGCCCACCACGATTTTCGAGGCGGGCTCGGTCTCCAAGCAGTTCACCGCGGCGGCGGCCCTGCTTCTGGTCCAGCAGGGGAAGCTCTCCTTGACGGACGACGTGCGCAAGTACGTGCCCGAGCTCCCCGATTATGGGAAGCCGATCACGATCGCTCACTTGATCCATCACACCAGCGGCCTGCGGGATTGGGGTGCGGTAGCCGCGATCAGCGGCTGGCCGCGTGGGACGCGCATCCACACCCATGCCCACATGCTGGACATCGCGTCGCGCCAGAAAGCCCTCAACTTTGAGCCGGGCGCCGAGTTCTCCTATACGAACACGGGCTACAACCTCCTTGTCGTGATCGTGGAGCGCGTTACCGGCAAGTCCTTTGCCGAGCTCACGCGGCAGCAGATCTTCGAGCCTCTGGGCATGAAGCATACTGGGTGGCGTGATGACTTCACCCGGATCGTCAAGGGGCGGGCCATTGCCTACGTGAAGGGGGAAGGCGGCTTCCATAGCGAGATGCCTTTCGAAAACGTTTACGGCAACGGCGGCCTGCTGACCACGTCCGAGGATCTGCTCCTGTGGAACGAGAACTTCACGCACGGCAAGGTGGGCGGACCCGGTCTGATCGAGGCGCTGCAGCGGCGCGGGCGGCTCAACGACAACCGCGAGATCGAGTATGCCGGCGGCCTCTTTATGCTCAACTACGAGGGATTGCCGGAGGTCAGCCACGGCGGCGCCACGGCTGGCTACCGGGCGTTCCTGGCAAGGTATCCGGAGCAGAACCTCTCCGTGGCCGTCCTCTGCAACCTGGGAGAAATCGATCCCGGCTTGCTTTCCCATCGCGTCGCAGATCTTTTCCTGACCGGAAAGAAAACCGCGGCTCCCGCCCCGGCCACGGTCGAGGTTCCCTCCGCGGAGATCGCCGCCAAGGCGGGGCTCTACCGCAATCGCCGCACGGGCGTGATCCTCGGAATGAAGATGGAAGAGGGAGGCAAGCTGCGCACGCGTGGAGGGCGCACCGTTTTGCCGCTCTCCGCTTCCCTGTTCCTGGTGGATAACGGCTCGAAGCTCGATTTCGTCACCGGCTCGGACGGCAAGATATCCGGCCTGCGCGTCCTCACCCCTGAGGGCGACAGCATTCCATACGACCGGGTGGAGGAGGCCGCTCCGACCGCCGCTCAACTTGCCGAGTACGTGGGGGAGTACGCGAGCGACGAGGCCGAGGTCACCTACAAGGTCGTGATGGAGGAGGGCAAGCTGCTCATGAAGAGGCGTCCGGACGTATCGATCGCTCTGACGCCGCTCTATGCCGACGCCTTCCAGTCGGATATGGGTTTTCTGGTTCGCTTCTTCCGCAAGGATGGCAAAGTCTCCGATCTCAGCCTCGGGCTTGACCGGATGCGTGATTTACGGTTCACGCGCCGCTGAAGCTCAGTCCTCCGGCGGCGCCGCGGGCTCCGGCCGCCGGGTCCCGAGCACGTGGATCTTCTGGTGCAGATACGTCCTCTGGACGTCGAGCAATCGGGCCGCGGCGCTCACGTTCCAGCGGGTGCGTTGCAACACGGACTCGATGTACTCCCGCTCGCAGCGGGCCTTGAATTCCCGTAGCGGGAGGATGGGAAAGGCCGCGGGCAGGAGCAGCAGCCCGGACTCGGGCGGACGGGTCGGCTCGAAGAACCCCGAGGGGAGCTGGTCCGGCGTCACCGGGTCCCCTCCGAAGACCACCAGGCGTTCGCAGAGGTTTCGCAGCTCGCGGACGTTGCCGGGCCAGGGATAGTTCTCCAAGTAGGGGTAGACCTCGGGATCCACGCGCTTGGGCCGCGCCCGGTGCTGGCGGGAAAACCTTTCCAAGTAGTGAAGGAACAAGCTGCGCACGTCCTCCCGCCGCTCGCGCAGCGGCGCCACGAAAAGAGGGAGGTGAGCGAGACGGAAGTAAAGGTCTTCGCGGAAACGCCCGGCGCGCGCCGATTCTTCCAGGTCGCGATGAGTCGCAGCGATCACCCGCACGTCCACCTGGCGATCGCGTGTCTCGCCGATCCGCCGCACGCGGCCATCCTCCAACACGCGCAGAAGGCGCGACTGGACCGTCAGCTCCATGTCCCCGATCTCGTCGAGGAAGAGCGTGCCGCCGTCCGCCTCCTCGAACAGGCCCGGCTTGGCCGTCTTGGCGTCGGTGAAGGCGCCACGCGCATGGCCGAACAATTCGTCTTCGATCAGGTCGGGCGGAATCGCGGCGCAGTTGATCTTGATGAATGGGCGATGGCTGCGCCGGCTCTGCCGGTGGAGGGCGCTCGCCACCAGCTCCTTGCCCGTGCCGCTCTCGCCGAGGATCAGGATGCGCCCATCGGTGGGCGCCGCCTGCGCGATCCGCTGCCGCAGCTCCTCGAGCGCGGGCGAGCTGCCCAGGATCTCGGGCTCGCCTCCGAGGTCCGCCTTGAGCGAAGCGACCTCGCGCCGCAGAGCCTCGCGCTCCAGCGCATTCCTGATCGATTGCAGAAGCCGCTCGCGGGTGAACGGCTTCTCGATGAAATCATGGACCCCGATGCGCAGCGCTTCGACCGTCTCGCTGATCGAAGCCTCGCCAGAGATGATGATCGTGGGCGGGAGCCGTCCGATCTCGGCCAACCGCCGCACCAGCTCGACCCCGCTCATCTTCCGCAGCCGGACGTCGAGCAGCAGCAGATCGGGGAGGGGGGAGCGGGCAGGCTCCAGCATCGCGAGCGCCTCCTCGGCCGAGGTGACGGAGGTGGGAGCAAAGCCCTCCTCGCGGAGCTGGAGCAGCAGGGTGGCACGGATCTTCTCGTCGTCCTCGACGATCAGGAGCTGGGTCATGGCTCTCCCTGTTGCAAGGTTATCCGGAACGTCGTCCCGGCCGCGGACGTCTCCACCAGCTCCAGATCCCCGCCGTGATCGAGCAGGATCTTCTTGGAGATCGCGAGGCCGAGGCCCATGCCCTCGCCGACCTTGCGCGTGGTGACATAGGGCTCGAACACCCGGCCGCGGATCTCCGGCGCGATGCCCGGCCCGTCGTCCGCGACTTCAACATAGATTCCGCTCCCGTTGCGGCCCACCTGGAAGGTGACGGTCCGGGCCTGCGCGTGAGCGCTGTTGTCGCACAGGTTGACCAGCGTCTGGCGGAGCAGCTCGCGGTCGACGGCCGCGAGGAGCTGCCCCGGAGCCGACACGCGCAGCGCCAGGGACGGCCAGGCGAGGTCGAAGGTCGAGGCGAACTCGGAGACCACGGCGCCGAGGTCGTGGACCTCCAGCCGCGGCTTGGGGAGGCGCGCGAACGAGGTGAACTCGCGGGTGAAGCGGCCCAGGCGGTCCAGCTCCTCGCCGAGGCTCTCGACGGTCTGCCGGCTCTCGCCGCTCACCAGCTCGCGCAGGCGGGTGAGCTCCAGGCGGGCGGCGGTGAGCGGCGTCTTCATCTCGTGCGCGTGGCGGCGCGCCGTCTCCTGCCACATGGAAAGGTTTTGCAGCGCGGCCAGCCGCCTGCGGTCGCGCGCCATGACACGCGAGGTCTCTTCGATCATCGCGGCGATCCGTCCGATCGTGTCCTTCCCGCGGTCGCCGATGTCCACGTTTTCCTGGCCGGCGGAGAGCTGCACCAGGGCTTCGCGCAGCTTTTCGATCCGCCGCTCGCGCCGGCCCTGGCGGACGAGGTGGGCGCCGCCCGCGACGGCCAGCACGCCGCCCACCACGGCGAGGAGGATCATCTCGTAGCGCCGCAGGATTTCCTTGCGATTGTGCTCCAGGATGCGCAGCCGGTTGAGCAGGGCCTGGTCCTCCTCGAATCGGCGGCGGTACTCGGCCTCCCGCTGCGGATCGAGCCGGGCGAGCTGCCTGCGGTCCTCCTGCGATCCCTCCAGGGCGGAGATGACCTCGGGCTGCAGCCCCAGGCGGAACCAGGCCGTGGAGAGCTGTCTCTCGAAGAGGAAGAGGACCGCTGCCGCGGCCAGCACCAGGCCACCGAGCGTGGCGGCGGTGGAGCGCCAGCTCAACGCTTCCCTCCGGGGATCGAGAGCTTCCACTCGTACTCCAGCAGCGCCGGCCGGCCGATGGAAGTCGCGAGCAGGAGGTTGAAGAGGTCGCCGGTGGGCTCCGCCACGACACCGGAAACCGCCTCGGCGCTGCCGGCAGACTCCCCGGCCAGGCTGCGGGAGAACCACCGTTGGGCGTCGAGCTGCTCGGATTGCGAGAACGGGATGACCCGCAGCCGCAGCTCCGCGGGTCCGGCGAGAGACCGTGCCGGGAGCACCTCCAGGCGCAGGTCCCGCCACCAGGCCTCGAGCTTCTCGAAGGAGGCGAAGCTCGCCCGCTGCGTCCGGCCCGAGGTGTCGGCGCGGGTCACGAGCCAGACCTCGTCCCACAGCTCGTAGCGGATGTCGATCCGGGCTCCGCCCCGCGTCCGGGCGCCGCCCAGGGTCCGGACCTCGAAGGCCAGGGTGGTGGTGAGCCCCGTTCCCAGGTGGCGGTGCACCTCCTCCTGCCGCAGCACGGAGGGGAGGCGGGTGAGGACCACCCCCGTGTCCGCCCCCCGCTCCAGGGCCGGCGCGGTGACGGCGCCGAGCCTGGCCGCGAGCATCAACCCGAGGAGGACGGCCGCCCCCCTCACCCCAGTACCTCCCCGAGGTCGAGGTAGGTGAAGATGAACCGCAGCCGCCCCCACTGGTTGCGCCAGGTGATCCCTGTGAAAAGCTCCAGCCGCTCCAGAGGGTTGTCCCGCAGCGCCAGGTCGGGGGAGGTCGCCTCGATGCCGAGGGTACCGCCCGTCTCCAGGTAGAGGTCGCTGAAGTCTCCGGGCTCGCGATGGGAGCGGAGGCGGAGGAGGTGCCGGGCGCTCACCGATCCGCCGTAGACGTCCAGGTCGGTTTTCGCGAGGATGACCTCGTCCACCTCCAGGTTCGTCACCCGCGATTGCCCGAAGGAGACCTGGCCGCCGGCCGAGACCGACTGGCGCGGCGTGACGGACCAGTGGCGGGTGGCGGAGAGCTCCGCCAGGAGCTGCTCGCCCTGGAACGGAGGGCGGGGCGTATCCGTGGGCAGGCTTGGATCGGCGAAGCTGCGCTCGATCAGGTCCTCGGCCTCGTAGGACGCGTACTCCAGGCCGGCGGAGAGCACCGTGCCGCGGCTCGGGAGGAGCGGATCGTCGCTGGTGTCCTGGACCCAGCGGGCGTCCACGCGGCGGAAGCCCTGATCTCCCGCGAAGAGGATCTCGTCCAGGAACGGGAACCCGAACGTCGGCTCGAGGACCCGGGTGTGCTGCCTGGCTTTGCCCTGCCTCTCGGTCCAGGCGAACTGGAGGGAGCGGTGCGCGGACAGGGGGATGGCCAGGCTCAGCGAGGCCTGATCGTCCTCCTCCCACTCCCAGGCCGCGAGGTTGGGATCGATGCCGAAGGGGAGCACCACGGTGCCGCAGCAGGCGTGCCGGGAGTAGGAGACGTTGGCGACGATGCCGCGGCCGAAGAGGTCGTACTGGGTATAGCCGACCTGGCCCCCGGACTCGTCGCTGCCCGAGTCCTGCTGCAGCCCGAAGCTTCCATAGAGGACTCCGGAACGCCCGAGGAAGACGCGGCTGCCGATCAGGCCGGTCTGGTTGATGTTGAAGTACTTGCTCCTGGCGAAGTTCGTATCCAGGGCGTAGAACTGATCGAAGCGGGCGAACTGGTAGCCGTGGTCGAAGAAGAACCAGCGGGCGGTATGGGCCTGGATCACCAGCTCGTAGGCGCCGCGTTCGCTCCCCCTGCGCAGCGAGAAGTCGGCGCCGAGCACGAACGGCAGCCGGTGCACGCGGGATACGGCCTGCCGGAGGTCGTCCTCGTCGTAGGTGCCACCCTCTTCGAGGAGAGTCTCAGCCTCGATGATCCCCGCGGCGGCCTCGCGGGTGGTCTCGACCGTGATGGTCTCGATCCTGAAGCTGGCAGGCTCCGCGGCAGGGGACTCCTGAGCCCGGGCGGAGGCCGCCAAGGCGAACAGGAGCAGAAAGCGAAGGAATCGCATGACGTCGGTGTCTCCACGTCCACCCCGGGCCGCATTGCCCTGGGCGGTCGTGCGCCTACCAGGGCAAGTCCGGTGCCGCGCCAACGCCTGCCGCGGGAAATGGCGCAAGCTGCGGAAAACAAGGGCTTTCCGTTACCGGGAAGCCCTTTCCTCCGCCACGGTGAGCGTATGAAGAAGCATACACCCTGTCTGGCGATAACGACTCCGTATCCTCTACAATCTAGGACAGCATTCCGCCAACCCCGCTCGCTCGAACAGGAAGGACTGAGATGGCACAGACGACGAGTACCCGCTACGAACGCGTCAAGGAGATCCTCGACGGCGCGGCCGGCGGCAGCACGGCCGACTACGGCGGCATCGGCTGCTTCTGGGAGCTGCCGCTCGACGAGCTCCTGGAGGTCAAGGTCCACGGCGTGCGGATGATCGCGCCCGCGGAAAAGGTTGCGAAATCATCCTGCTGCGGCCACACCGGCCAGAGCCCCAAAGGCGACGAAGAAGGGGAGGCCCGGCCGCCGTACCCCGGCCGGGGAGCGGCCTCGGGCCTCGTCCAGGGACTCCGCGGCGAGGGGCCGTTCGACGGCTCCCGCTTCCCGCGCATGCCCTGGGGCGGGGCTGCCGTAGCCGACGACGACGTGCGCTTCATTTCCGACTGGATCGACGACGGCTGTCCTCCGGAGGACCGCGAGATCGCCTCGTTCGATCTCCGCGCCGCGTCGGCCTCGACGTCGCTCCAGGAGATCCAGCCCGGCAACGTCGAAAAGGTTTATGAAGCCGCCGCCTCGTCCGACGAGTACCGCTACGAGCGCGGCGAGGTCCGGCAGCGCATGAACATCGACTGTCTGCACGAGGATCAGAAAGAGAAGCTGCGCTTCGCCTTCCGCGAGCTGTACGAGCTCAACAAGTGGCCCGAGGACCGCCGCAACTACAACAACATCGCGCTCATCCATCAGAACCACTGCCAGCACGGCTGGGAGCGCTTCCTGCCCTGGCACCGCATCTATCTCTACGAGTTCGAGCAGGCGTTGCAGGACGTGTGTCCCGGCGTGAGCCTGCCCTATTGGGACTGGACCATGCGCCAGTACCGTCCCGACTGTCCGGAGAAGGGATGGATCATCCCCAAGGCCCTGCAGGCCTTCCTGACGGACGCTTCGATCGAGTTTCTCCGCGACGCCAAGCCGCGCCTGCACGCGAAGGAGGCCCGGATCCTGGCGAAGGAGATGGTGGGGAAGCACTACCCGTCGCAGAGCCGCTTCTTCGCCGAGGTCGAGCGCCTGATCGGCAAGGAGTACACAAAAGGGGAGCACCGCAACCGCTTCGTCGACGCGCTCCTCGCCGCCAACTCGCTCTGGTACCCGCTGCGCTACCCGGGCGAGTATCAGGCCAACGGCAAGCCGTCCACGATCAACAAGGTGATCCAATACCACTATCCCTCGGCGCAGGACATGGAACAAGTCATGAGCCTGCGCAGCTTCCGCGACTTCGGCGGCGGCAGCCTCTACAACGACTCGTTCGGGTTCCTCGATCAGAACCCGCACAACACCATGCACATCTGGACCGGCGGCATGAACCCCGATTTCGACCCCAACGCGGCCAACGCGAAGAGCGCCGAGGACGGCCTCGAAGGCAACCGCAACAAGGGCGTGCGCGTCGCGGGCCGGCGCTTCCACTCGCGCAGCGACATGTACACTCAGCCCAGGTACGGCGACATGTTCAGCAACCTGACCGCTGGGTACGATCCGGTGTTCTGGCCGATCCACGCCAACATCGACCGCCTCTGGTGGGAGTGGCAGCAGACGCACTCCAACTCGCTGCCCGCGGATCTCGACTCCGTGCTCACGCCGTGGAGCTACACCATCGCCGACACGATCGACATGTCACGTTTCGGCTACGAGTACGTCAAGAGCTCCTACCTGATCCCGGTGGGTCTGGAGACGCCGGTGGGCCGCTTCGTGTCCAAGCCCATCGACGTCCCGGAGACGGTCAAGAATGGATTCCAGCAGGCCGAGGTGCGCCTCCACCGCGTGCCCCAGCTCGTGCGCTCCTGCTTCATCCGCGTGTTCCTGAACCTGCCGGACGCGAGCGCCGAGACCTCCATCGAAGACTCGCACTACGCGGGCTACCTGGCGGTGTTCGGCCACGGCCCGTGCATCGGCGGGCCGGGGCATTGCGAGCTGCCGCCGAGCCAGCCGCGCAAGTTCGACCTGCGGCCGCGCAGCCACAACACGCCGCGCAACCATCGCATCAACGTCACCAATGCCGCCCGGCGCCTGCTCGACAGCGGCGCCTCCTCGCTTCAGCTCACGCTGGTCGTCATCGGCGTGGATTATTGCGAGGACAGCGAGCTCCTGCGGCTCGAAGGCGTTTCCCTGAACTTCCTGGACTGAGGACGAAATGCCAACACCCACCTATCGAATCCATCCCGGGATCGGCATCGCCCGCCTGGGCAACAGCCCCGAAGAGTTCTGCATCACGCCGGAAGAGCCGGCCGCGCTGCCGCTCGACTGCGACGCCCAGGGCAACCCGCTGTTCGCGCCCGACGGCCAGTCCGAGCTGCGCGTCAAGACGTTCAAGGACGGCAAGGGCCGCATCAAGCGCCAGGCCGCGCGTTTCCAGCTTTATGTCTACGACGACGACAGCCCCGAAGGCCGGCCGCTTCGCCTCGGCGATCCCATCTCCGGCGGCGGCAACGACGGAGTCCTGGTGGACGTGCAGTGGCGCGTCTACCTGGCGAACAAGAAGGCCGCCTGGTACGAGTTCCAGCAGCTCGACGGCGAGCACGGCTACGACAAACACCCGCGGCGCAACGCGGACATCACCGATCCGGAGGCGCGCCAGCGATTGATCATCGATCCCGGCCCGCGGATCGTCGACTGCCAGACCCGGCGCACCGCCCGCTTCGACCGCGACTGTGACATCTACGCGCCCACGTTCCCGCCGCCGCTGGAGCCGAAATCGATCGATACGCTCGGCGAGATCCTCACCGACAACAGCGGCCGTCTCCTCGTGCTGGGCGCGCACGGCAACGCGGGCACCTTCAAATACGATCAGTTCAGCCAGCCGCGCATCGACACCTACGCCAACAACGACGGCTGGTTCGACGACACCTCCGACGGCCCGGTCATGGCCCGCCTGGTCATGTACTCGAAGGAGGTCGAACAGGTGCGCTTCGTCGACGTCGAGTACCCCGCCTGGGTGATCGTGGGCTATCCCGCCTACGTGCCCCAGATCCTCGACATGGTCACCATGGACGAGGTGGTCGAGGACCTGGCCATCCGCGAGCTCGCCTACCGCACCGACCTCTACGGCGAGATCGGCACGTTTGACGATCCGCAGGTGATCGACCGCAACGACCCCGAAGCCCTGGTCCTCTGGCGGGCCGGACGCCTGGAATGGAACCCCACGTACAAACCCTGGTTCTATCGCGACATCTGGCCCATCCTCTTCCGGCCGGACGAGTTCACCTATTTGAGCGGAGTGCTGGGGCAGTCGAACTACCCCCACAACCAGTCCGCCCGGGGGCGCTTCGATCCCAACAAGCTCTCGATACCGCCGATGGTCGACCGCAAGGCCGTCGCGGCGTGCGAAAAGCGATGCATCCGCAGGAACCACTCGGGCGAGCTGTTCGTGGAGACGCTCGGCCCCGCCCTGATCGTTCTGGAGAAGCAGACCGAAGCGCGGCTGAGCCGTGTTGCGGAGGGCTCCCGTGGTTTGCTGAGCGGACTGCTCACCGACGAGATCGCCGGCGAGCTGCGCAAAGCCCTGGCCAGGTTCGCCCAGGACGTGCACGGCGACCAGCCCGGCGACGACTTCCGGCAATACCTCAAGACCTGGCGGACGGCGGCCGAATCGTCGCCCAACTACCCCAAGGCCAAGGAAGACCTCGAGCGCAGGGTCCAGGAGATCCTGGCTGGCCTGCCTGCCCAGCGCGAAGCGCGCTGGGACACCGAGGCGGGACAGACCGCCGCCCGCGCCGAGGATCCGCGGCATCCGATCCAACCCCAAGACATGGCTCTGGGCGGAGTAAAAAAGGTTTTCGACAGCCTCGGCGCGCAGCTCCGCGTCGCGACGCTGGAGCACCTCCGGAAGTATCACAACGGCACTCTGCTCGAAGACTGCCGGCGCAAGTGCATCGAAGCCAACACCTACGATCCGTACCACGACTACCGCACGTTCCTTTTCAACCTGCTCCGCCAGTCCGGAGAGGAAAACCAGTTCAGCGCCGGCGGCAAGGCCAGCAGCCGCACCTACAACCTGCCGCTCATGCCGCTGCTGGCCGGGGACAACCCGATCTCGAACCTGCTGGCCTCCAAGTTCCTGGTCCTGACGGAATATCAATACTACCTCTTGCGCCAGTGGGCGCAGGGCCTGTTCTACAACGAGGAGCTGGAGGGCTGGGCCAAGGCCGATCCCTGGCAACCCTACGCCGGCTGGGTGAACAAGACCGGGCGCGATCTCGACCGGGGAGTGCTGAGCAACATGCTCGGCGGCTCCTTCTGTCCCGGCGCCGAGGCCAACTGGGTGATGCGCAATCCCTCGATCTTCCGCGAGCCGTTCCGCATCAAGGCCGACCCGGACTTCTTCGAGTTCCGCCAGACCGCGGCCCAGGCGAACGCCTGGCGCGGCGGCGTGCCCGAGGCCGATTACGTCTCCTATGTGTCCGACGACCTCAGCCAGGACAACAACTTCGACGTCGGCCTGCA